>QNAR01000006.1 GCA_003643975.1 Thermotogae bacterium
GCTTTTGGATGTGCTCAGACGCTTAGGGTATAAAAGCGTTAGAAGGAGTTGTGACAACGCCAGTTGTGGAAATTGTACAGTGCTTGTAGATGGAAAACCCATACTTTCCTGTACCACTTTCGCAGCCAGGGCTGCTGGACATAAAATTGAAACTGTTGAATCTCTCGCCGAAGAAGGAAATTTGCATCCAATACAGGAATCGCTACTTGAAACAGGAGGCGCACAGTGCGGTTTCTGCATACCCGGCTTTACCCTTACAACCAAGGCCCTGCTTGAGGAGAATCCCGAACCCACAGAAGAGGAAATTCGAGAAGCGCTTAACGGAAATCTCTGTCGATGTACGGGATACGAATCACAAATCAGGGCAATCCTCAATTTAGTCAAAAAGAGAGGGGGCCTTTCCGATGACTGATACATTGAACACAAAAGAGTTGAAACGCTTTGCGGCAGTGAATAGAAGTGTGAAAAAGGTAGATGGCGTTGCTCTTGTAACTGGCCAGCCAGTTTATACAGACGATTTTGATGTTCCCGGAGCTCTTCACGTAAAGCTGGTCAGAAGCCCCCATGCTCATGCTATTATCAAAGAAATCGACGTATCTCGAGCGTTGAAAATTCCGGGGGTTGTAACAATACTCACCTATAAAGATTTGCCTCGCATTCCCTTTACTCGCGCAGGTCAGGGATATCCAGAGCCTTCACCTTACGATACTTTTGTGCTTGACAGGAAAGTTCGCTATGTTGGTGACCCGGTTGCAATAGTAGCAGCCGAAACCGAAAAAGCCGCAAGACTTGGTGCAAAAGCAGTTCAAGTAGAATATGAAGTACTAGATGCCGTGCTTGATTTTGAGCAGGCTACCAATGAAGATGCCCCGATTATTCATGATGAACCTGAAGCTATAGGGATTCACGACGCTTCAAAAAATATTGCGGCACATTTTGAAATGGAAATCGGGAATATTGATGAAGCACTAGAGAGCTGTGATAAAGTGATTACGAGAACTTATCATACGAAAACGCAGCTTCATGCAATGATGGAGCCTCACGCCTCCATAAGTTATTTTGACCCAAATGGTAGGCTAACAGTGATCACCTCTACCCAGGTTCCCTTTCATGCAAGGAGGATTCTAAGTCGGATATTTAATATCCCGATTGGAGACATAAGAGTCATTAAACCCCGGATTGGTGGAGGTTTTGGTGGAAAACAAGCCGTCCATCTGGAACCATATGTGGTGGCGGTCACTTTGAAGACCAAAAGACCTGCTCGATTGGTTTTTGATAGATCAGAGGTATCCATGTCGACGAACATTCGCCATGAAATGAAGTACACGGTTACAGTTGGTGCCACTTCTGACGGTAAGATAAAAGTGATAGACATGAAAGGGCTTTCAAATACTGGTGCTTATGGTGAACATGCTTTGACGACTTTTATGGTTTCTGGTTCAAAGACGCTCCCCATATATAACAAAGTTGAGGCTGTAAGGTTTTCAGGAGATGTGGTTTACACAAATCTTCCATCTGCCGGTGCATACAGAGGATATGGCGCACCGCAAGGGCTCTTTGCTCTCGACTGCACCATCGATGAACTTGCGCATGAACTCGGTTTTGATCCACTTGTAGTAAAAGAAAAGAATTCAATCAGGGAAGGTGAGAGTTCACCAATATTCAGAATCATGGGTGAGGGTAGAGAAGGTGTAGACCAAATAGTTCGAAGCTGTAAGTTACAGGAATGTATAGACAAAGGAAAAGAGGCAATTGGATGGAGCGAAAAGCGGGGAAAAGTGGCAAGAAGGGGAAACAAGGTTAGAGGTATTGGCTGCGCCATAGCCATGCAGGGTTCTGGAATCGCAAAAATCGATATGGGCGCTGCAACGATAAAAATGAACGAAGATGGCTCTTTTAACCTGCTTCTTGGTGCTACGGATCTTGGAACGGGTAGTGATACCATCATGGCACAAATCGCAGCAGAAGTGCTGGAAGTTGACTATGATAAGATAAAGGTTTATTCATCTGACACTGATATGACTCCTTTTGATACTGGCGCCTATGCTTCAAGTACTACTTATGTTTCCGGAAATGCAGTGAGAAAAGCTGCTGAGATGGTAAAGGAAAGGATATTGGAAAAGGCCGCTGTTTATCTTGAAGAACCGGTGGAAAATTTGAGAGTAAAAAACGCCAAAGTGGTTTCGCTAAATACAGATCGTGAAGTAACTTATGAAGAGTTGTGCACTAAGCTCTTTTATACATTCGAGCAAGAACAAATAGCAGCGACGGCCTCTTATGTAGGCGAGGAGTCACCACCACCATTTCTCGCATCTTTTGCAGAGGTTGAGGTCGATCTTGAAACTGGTAAGATTGAGCTTGTGAAATTCGTTTCTTATGCCGATTGTGGTACGCCTTTAAATCCGGTGCAGGCGTTGGGGCAACTTGAAGGTGCAACAGTGCAGGGTATAGGATGGGCTCTATTTGAAGATGTTATTTACGGTAAAGATGGAAGAATGTTGACAAATGATTTCTTCACTTACAAAATCCCGACACGTATGGACTATGGAAAACTAGAATGTGGCTTTGTTGACAGTTATGAACCCACTGGTCCCTTTGGTGCAAAGAGTATCGCAGAAATTGGTATCGATACACCCATACCCGCTATTGCTAATGCAATTTACGATGCAACGGGCGTACGGCTCAGGAAAGCTCCTTTCAACAGCGAAGAGCTGTTTTTTGAGATACTGAAGAAGGAGGTCTAATGGTGAAGAAAGGCTTCGGCTTATTCTCCGTTTTGCTTTTTTCCAGCCTTTTCTTTGCGGCAAATCTCACCGTATGGACAAGCTGGGAAGGCGAAGATTTTTTTACCGAGATTGCAAGGCTTTACACACAGGAGACGGGTATAGAGGTTAAAATTCTACATATCCCGAAACTGGATGATAAATTGTTCACGGCTTTAAGAACCGGAAACTTGCCGGATATTTCCATGGTAAAGGATGTTTATACCGAACGAACCTCAATCTCAAACTCTTTGACAAAACTTGACAATACCGACATAGAAATAGTAGGAAATTTTTCCAAAGAAAGCCTTAAACCCTATTCATCCAAAGGCTCGTTGCTTGCTATTCCCTATTATGCGGATGTTCAGACGGTTTTTGTCAACCTCAGCCTTCTCAGAAGTAAAGGGGTTTCGTTGGATTTTGGTTACAGCATCGAGGATATTGAAAAGATCTCAAGAGAATTTGCCAGCAGTGAAGTTACTCCAGCTGCTTGGGATTTCATGTCACCTTATGTATTCTATCCCTTTTTAACTTCTTTCGATACTCTCTGGAACGAAGAAGGGAAACCTGTTTTTGATTCTCCAAAAATTAGGGAAGGTATAACATATGTAAAAGAACTTTTTGACAAAGGTGTTTTTGTCAGGATGAACCGTGGTGCGCTGGTGAATTCTTTTGAAGCTGGAAAAATAGCAATTTTGATTCAAGGGAGTTACCTGGCAAGGGACTTCGAAGAAGCAGGGATTGAATTCCAGATGCTTCCTTTTCCAAAGGTTAAAGGCAAAAAAGTGAAACCGATAATCGACTCAAAAGGGTTTGCCATTTTCAATGCTGCGAAGAAGGACATAGCACTCGATTTTCTTCGTTTCCTTTATTCTCGGAGTATGAATTATTGTGTTGAATATAACAAGATTCCTCTATGGACTCAAACTATTCCTGAAGAGCTTTCGGAGCTTTATTACATACTTAAAGAAGGGCAGTATATGTATAATGGCTTGAAGTTTCAATCTTTGTACTTCAGCACAATGAAAACAGTACTTCAAGCGGTTTATTCAGGTAGCCTTTCCATCGATGAAGCCCTTAAAAGCGCACAGGATTATGTGAACTCAAATTGGTGATATGGCAGGACTTTTTTTTGGAATAACGCTGATTCTTTTTTTGGTAGCGATGTTTTCACGAAGGGCCATTATGATGGCCCTTCCACTTCTGTTAATTGTGATGCTGGTTATCGTACTTCCGCTGATCTGGGCATTTATCATTTCCTTTTTCAAATACGGGATCCTTGACACTGTTCCAAGAATAGTTGGGCTTCATAATTACAAACTCGTATTTCAAGACAGCGGTCTGAGATTATCCTTTAAGATAACATCATTATGGGCATTCCTTAAGGTTTCACTCGAACTTGTCATTTCCTTTTATCTCGCAATTACACTACGTAAATCCTCAGTACTAAATAAGGCTGCTCTCCTTTTAATTGGTTTGGGGTGGTTTATGCCCTCATTTATAAGCGTTTCAGCCTGGAGAGCGTTCATACAGGGTTATGGTAGCAACTCTCCTTTCAACCTAATATGCAATTTGATGTTTGGTACCAATTTGGATATAGCGACTCAACCCTTGTCCGCCTTTATAGTAACCCTTTTAATCAGTGTATGGCTGTCTATTCCAATGAGCACCATGATAATTATTGCTATGCTTCAGAGCGTTCCCGGAGATGTTGAGGATATGCTGTTAATTGATGGAGCTAAAGACAGTGTTATCGCTAGCATTTTCTTTGGCCAGGTAAGGTATCTTTTGATACCATATTACTTCTTTCAGCTGGCAAGAGCTTTTAAGGGCTTTTCCACAGCGTTTTTGCTGAGTGGTGATGGTCCGTTATTACCGGGAGGCTTTACGCCGAGAACCATAGTGGGGGCAACTT
Organism: Thermotogae bacterium; assembly: GCA_003643975.1. Lineage (GTDB taxonomy): Bacteria > Thermotogota > Thermotogae > Petrotogales > Kosmotogaceae > Kosmotoga_B. The sequence continues at coordinate 4,678 of QNAR01000006.1, forward strand.
CTTTTTTAGGAATAGTTCTTTATAGGAAATTCAGTTTTGAAGATGATTATGGAATCCTTTCCGCATATTCTGCTGTTGTTGGAGCTATAATGCTACTTTGGTTAGTAGCCGCCTTAAGCTCTCGAGTAGAAGTGCCAAAGCGACATCGTTACGTGATGCTCCTTGCAGCTGTTTCACAATTTTTTTCCGGCTGTTACCTCAAAATTGGAATGTGGCCTTATTTAATTGCTGCTGGATATCTTTTTACACTTTTTTTGGTTCCACATTTTAAGAAGACTTTTAGGATTCTTTCAGCTATACTGGTGGCATTTGACGCTGGGCTTTGTCTTTATTCAATCAATATTAATGGCTGGAAAGGCATAAACCCTGCGACTTTTCTCTCAGTTCCTGTCGTAATGTTTTCATTGAGATATAAGATGCCCATAATCAATTTTTCTGTTCCAAAGGGGATTAAAAGCTCTTTTAAGTGGATTCCGGGAATTATAAGCCTTATCATATTGCTCTATATAGTATTGCTAGCTCTTTCGGGGAAAAATACTGTCTTGCCAAAACTAGCTAATCTTACGCTTAGAAATTTCTCAATTGTATTTTTCAATCACAGGCTTTGGCTTAATTTACTAAACACGCTGAAAATAGCCCTATACAGTGCGAGCATACTCTTTATGACTGCTTTACCTTTCAGCTATCTGTACTCACGCGGGAAGTTCAAGACCACATCCCTCATCATGCTTGTAGTTCTTTTTGGGGGAGTCTATACTGGTATGCATACCCTTTTACCTCTATATATGCTTTTTGGAAGGTTAAACCTTTTGAATTCCCTTATGGGTGTCGCGATGGTTGTGGCAAACCAGGCTGTTCCACTTACAGTAATAACAATGAGTTCCTTCTTTTCAAAGATACCGAGAGAATTCAGGGAAGTTGCAAGGCTTGAAGGGATGACTGAGGGCATGTATTTTTTAGAGATCATGTTGCCACTCAGTTTGCCTATAATCTCAGGTATTTTTATTTATGTGCTTGTGAGTTCATGGAATGCCTTCACCATTCCACTCATTTTCATTGACAAAAGCGAACTTATGCCCTTTTCTCTGAAAGTTTTCAGCTATGCTGGAGAAATAGGTAGCTTTTACACACGCTGGAATCTTTTTGGAGCAGCATCTTTAATAGGCATTGTTCCATTGCTGTTCTTATACAAATTCAATCAGAGGTTTCTTTATTCGAAGAATCTCGCTGAAGGGGGAATGACCTATGAATAGTATCTTTGACAGAGTTCTTGAAATTGCAAAAGAATATGGAAAGAATATGGCAGTCATAGATTATGTTATAGGCACAGGAATGACAGCGGTAAGGCTTTCTTCGGGAAATGTGGGAGTTGCCCATCTTCTAAGAGAGGAGCTTCCTCCAGGTTGCACCTTATTTGATGAGCTCTTTGAAACACCCTGCCCTCTGTATGAGTTTCTGAAACTTGGCAATGTACATCATCCAATAACTGTTAGCCTTGCATTAGCCGCTGCAAATGCAGTTCTGAATAGCAGATTGAAAGAACAAGATTATTCTGAATTAGATATATTCGAGATCCTAAATCTCAAAAGAAGCGACACTGTCGGATTTATAGGTGATTTTAAGCCTTTGACCTCAAAATTAAGAGGCAAAGTTGAAAAGCTCATGATTTTTGAAAGGCATGCAAGCGAGGATTATTTGCCAGATTGGGCAGCGCCTTGGAAACTAAGAGAATGTTCAGCAGTTATCATCACTGGAACGGCGTTTATGAACAGAACAATCGACACCATTTTGAACTCGGTAAATACCGATAGGGTTGTAGTGTTCGGACCTTCGACTCCACTCGTTCCTGAAGTTTATCCAGAGGTGGTAAAGGCAATAGGTGGAGCAAAGATAATGGATCCGGAATTGACAATGAAGGTAGCTTCAAGAGCTGGGGGAACGAAGAATTTGTACAGGCTAAAGGCCGCAAAAAAAGTTACGCTGATTTTGAAATAAAGGAAAAAAGGCGGCTACAGCCGCCTTTTGTTTATAATCCGAATTTAGAGCGATAATCTTGTAAAAGCCCGTCGATTTCGAGAACTTCTTGTTGCTCTTTCTGCCAGAATTCCATGGTTTTCTGTGAGTTCAATTCTTCGACTTCTTTACCTTGCTGTTCGACCCATGTGTAGTATTTCAGATTGTGCCATCGCTGGCGGTTATCCATTGTACCTTCAAAGATCCAGTCGGTCTTCGCTCCAAGGAATATGGATTCATAGCGATGTTTTGCCTCGGATCTATCGAGTTTCCCATAAGTGTTTGTCAATTGCTCCATCACAGAATGGTAGCGGTCAATATTATCCGTTGCAATGGTAACGATATTATCTTTATCAGTTAAGCCATAGTACTTTGCCATTTTGATAGCTCCCATTACGTTAGCAACACCTGAAATGCCAAAAACACTGGAAAGAAATTCAACAGTTTTTTCGGGAATGAACTCCTTTAAAAATCTCTTTCCTTCTTCATCTGTTAGAACCTGAAGCATTTTTTTCGATTCAACATCATCAACAGCAACAACAGCATCGTTGTTCATAACATTGTGTATCCAGGTTACGTGTTTATCGCCTATTCCTTGAATATCGTGCCCACCATAACCGTTAAGCGAAAGCGTTGGGCATTGGATTGGTTCAAGAGCGACAATCTTGACATCTGGATAAACCTCTTTTACTCTGTCTCCACAGGCTATTGTACCCGCTGATCCCACTCCTGAGACAATTGCGGACACTCTTCCGTTGCCTATGCTAAGCTCATCTATGAGTTCCAGTATGGTATTTCCGGTTACATAGTAATGGAATCTGTAATTGCCAAATTCTGAAAATTGGTTGAGAATTCTGATCTTATCAGGATTTTCAGCCTTTAGCTCCTTTGCTTTATCATATATTTCCTTAACATTCGATTCACAGCCGGGTGTGGCAATGACTCTTGCCCCATAGCCTTCTATAATGTCGAATCTTTCCTGAGACATTTCCTCGGGAAGGATTACAATCGTGTCAAACTTCATTCGACATCCAACCCAGGCTCCTCCAATTCCATAATTACCGGTAGATGGCCATACGAGGGTATGATAAGAGGGATCTATTTCACCCTTGAGAACTTTTTCCATGAGAATGGAATACGTTGCGCCAACTTTGTGGCTGCCCGTTGGAAATTCTTTTCCATATAATACTATGATATTCGCATCAACACCGGTAAGCTCTTTGGGCAATACAACATAATAAATTTCGTTATCAATATTACGCCAGGAAATGTTGAATAGATTGATTGGATCCAGGGGATCTTTGGTGCGCATTTCCCAGGCCTTTTTTCTGATTTTGGGATCGATTTTTTCGGGATGAAGCATTTCTTCAAATGATGGTCCTAAAACAAATTTCTTCATTTTCTAATCCTCCTTGATTAATTTCAATATATATTCTGGAGTAGCTGGTATTCTTTTTATTCTTTTTCCAATGGCTCTTGATATAGCGTTAGCAATTGCCGCTGGGGTAGGCATTAGAGATGGTTCACCTATGCCTTTTGCTCCATAAGGGCCTCGTGAGAAGGGCTCCTCAACGATGTCTATTATGAGTTCTTCCGGAATTTCATGAATGGTTGGGATGATATATGTGTTGAAATTATCCGTTAGTATCTGTCCATTTTTAAATTTTAAGTCCTCGAACAAGGCATATCCCATACCCTGAACAAAACCACCTTGAACCTGTCCAATAATACCTTCAGGATTCAATGCCTTCCCAACATCGTGGCTTGTGTAAGCTTTTACGACTTTAGTCTGTCCTGTATTTAAATTTACCTCAACAACCACGATTTGCGAAGCAAAGGAATAAGTCACATAGGCTTCCCCAATTCCCTTTTCGGCATCCCACTCAAGACTTGCTGTTTTATACCAGCCTGTTTCATTTAGTTTAGCATTTTTTCTAAAAGCATGTTCTACTAAATTTTCAAAAGATATCTCCTGACCTGAAAGGCTGTCAAGAAACTTACCATTGCCCCATTGAACATTTTCAGCCAAGGCGCCCGTGAGGTTACAAAACACGTCAATAAGCCTCTGCCGTAATTCCGAGGCAGCCAAACGCGTTGCGTTACCGCTGTACACGGTAGTCCGTGAGGCAACAGTTGGTCCACTATCTGGCACAAAAGCCGTATCGGGTTGATGAACGTTGATTTTTTCTATATGCTGTCCAAGTTCTTCAGCGGCAATCATGGCAATAACTGTTTTTGCACCCTGACCCATTTCTGTACCACCAATTCTGACATCTACAGTGCCATCTGCATTTATTTGAACGTGCGAACCTGAAGCATCAAGATGCTGTCCGGCGGCGCCAAGGCTCACACCATAAAAGATATGAGAAACACCAATTCCACGTTTTTTATCCTGATGAGTATTATTGAATGCTTCCACTTCTTTGTTTAGATGTTCCCAATTTGAAATCTCTCGAATGTTTTCAAGTGTTTTAACAGCACCAACACTTTCAGTCAACAAATGATCAGTAGCGGTTCTGCTTCCTTCTCTTAAAGTGTTCATGAGCCTTAATTTTATGGGGTCGATACTTAATTTTTCAGATATTTCGTCCATCATGGCTTCCACAGCAAAAAGCACCTGAGGACTTCCAAATCCCCTGAAAGCTCCTGGTGGTATTTTGTTCGTATATACACCATATACATCCACTTTAACGTTGGGGATATCATAACTCCCAGCAGCGTGTACCAGAGTTCTGAACATCACAATGGGTGATAGTGTCGCATAAGCACCCATATCCATATAGGCCTTGATTTCCACTGCTCTCAATTTGCCTTCTTTGCTGACTCCGATTCTATAATGCGATTTGATGGGATGACGTTTGGAAGTGGTTTGAATATCCGTTTCACGATCATAGATCAATTTTGCCGGTCTACCTGTGTTATAAGCAGCAACCGCCGCGTAAGAAGCTACATAAGAAGGAACATCTTCTTTCCCACCAAAGGCTCCTCCGGTTTCCGTTTGTATGACGCGTACTCTATTCAAGGATGTTGCCAAGACACGTGCCACGCTATTTTGAACGTAATAGGGACATTGCATAGTACCGTAAACAGTGAAACCATAATCTATATCTGGAGTAACGATTATACCTTGAGGTTCTAGATATGCCTGCTCTTGATAATGAGCATAGAATTCACCCTCAAATATTTCGTCACTATGTTTGAATCCGTCTTCAACATTTCCTTTTCTTATCTTCTTATGTATGGGCACATTTGTTGGTTCATGCACTCTGATTTTATCTTCAAGCGCCTTTTCAATTGTCAAAACAGCTGGCAGCTCTTCTATTTCCAAGCTAATTTTTTCAGCGGCTTCTTTTGCTATTTCATATGTTTCTGCTGCGACAACTGCAACCACGTCTCCATAATATCTTACCTTTTCACCTACTGAGACGAGGCAGGGCATATCTTTGACAACTTCTCCAAGTTGATTCTCACCGGGTATATCCTTGTATGTGTATACACCGACAACACCCGGTACATCGAGTGCTTTTTCGACATCAATGTCTTTCAAAATACCGTGACCTTTTCTTGCCAATACAAGGTAACAATATACCATTCTGTCAAAGTAAAGATCTGCTGCAAACTTGGCCTTTCCATTAACTTTTGGAATGGCATCAACCCGCTTGATTTTTGAGCCAATCACATTTTTCTTGTTCTCAACTGTATTCACCAGTACCTCACCTTCCCTCAAAAAGGTGCACAAATTTATTCTTTGTAACATCCACAAGCCCCATGTTTGTCAATTTCAACTTTGGAATAACCGCGAGTTGAACAAAAGACAACGTCATAAAGAGATCTGGAAGTACACTTCCAAAATCCTTCAAAACCTTCTTTAGGATTCCCAACCTTTCAGCTACTTCTTCGCTGGAAAGGTCTGACATTAACCCTGCAATAGGGAGTGGAAGTTCTGCAACCACTTTTCCGTTGTTAGAGATAACCAAACCGCCACCCAATTCAATAACTCTATTAGCAGCTACCAACATGTCTTCATCATTTGTCCCCAGCACGCACATGTTATGAGCGTCATGTCCAACCGAGGTGGCAACAGCACCTTTTTTTAAACCAGATCCGGTTGCAAAGGCAACAGAAATTGATTTTTTCTTTGTGTATCTTGAAATAGAAGTGAGTTTCAATACATCACGATCGATATCAGAAATAACCTCGCCATTTTCTACTTTAGGCTCCACTAATTTCTCACCTGTCAGAACTTCGTGACCGAAAAGCTCTATTACCCTTAATTTACCGGGGGCCAATGGGACTTTAAAATCCTCAAGAGTCAACTTAGGAGTGGCAAAAGTGTTCATCTTTTCAACGGGATATATTTTCTTCTCGATTTCATCTATCATTTTTCCATCAACAGCAACGAGCTTCGAGTCTTTGAAAACCATGTCTACCCTGAATTCGTCAAGATTTTCAACAACAAGCAAATCCGCTTTATAACCCGGAGCGATGGCACCCATAGATCTCAAATTATAATGCACAGCGGTGTTTATTGTTGCCATCCTAATAGCAGTTACCGGTTCTATGCCAAATTCTATTGCACGCCTTACCATATAATCTATATGACCTTCTGCGATGATGTCATTAGGATGCTTATCATCAGTACAGAAAGAAATAAACGGGTAATTGTGCTCGTTGATCAACGGTAACAAAGCATCGAGATTTCTGGCCACGCTACCTTCACGTATTAGAATCTGCATACCCCTCGCTAGCTTTTCTTTTGCCTCTTTGACAGTTGTACATTCATGATCAGAACGTATGAAAGCACAAATGTAGCCATTTAAGTCTTTCCCGGTGATACCGGGGATATGACCGTCAATTTTCTTATATTTGTGTCTTAACAATTCAATCTTTGAAATCGTATCCTTATCACCGTTTATAACAGCAGGATAGTTCATGACTTCTCCAAGTCCAAGAACTCTTGGATGTTTTTCGACGAATCCTATCATATCCATTACAGAAATATTAGCGCCACTGGTTTCCTTGTCGGTTGCAGGGACCGAAGAGGGGAGCATTATATAAAGGTTTAAGGGGATACCTTCAGTTGAACGTAACATGTATTCGACACCTCTAAGTCCGAGGACATTGGCAATCTCATGAGGATCTGCTATTGCCGTGGTCGTACCTCGAGGAAGAACAGTACGTGCAAATTCTATTGGTGAAACCATTGAAGATTCAATATGAAGGTGCGCATCGATCAACCCGGGAATGACATAAGCCCCTTTCAAATCAATGACTTCTTTTCCTTTGGTGTAATCGCCAATTCCGGCAATCCTTTTTCTGAAAAGAGCAATATTAGCTTTTTCTATTTCTCCGCTGAAAACGTTGACAATCCTGCAGTTTTTCATTAAAACATCTGCTTCTTTTAAGCCCCTAGCCACAGGAAGAATATCGATTATGTTCACAGCTCCCACCCCTTTGTCCTAACATTATACTATCTGATTTGTTGAAAGTTAAATACAAAAATAAATCCCTGCCAGCGGCAGGGACCCTTTAAGATTTAAATATTGAGTTTTTTTGCCTTTTGTTTATCTCCTCTGTCAGACGAGCGATGAAGGAATTTAGTTTTATGCCATAGAGATTCTCTCCCGTTCGCAACCGGATAGATACAGTTTTAGCGTCTATTTCTTTGTCTCCAACAATTGCCATGTATGGGACTTTTTGCATCTGAGCGTCGCGGATTTTGTAATTAGTCGACTTTGTTCTAGTATCAACCTCAATCCTTATACCAGCATTTCTCAACTCTGCAGCCACTTCTTCTGCATATTCATTATGCCTATCGGCAATGGGAATTACTTTTACCTGGATAGGTGCAAGCCAGGTCGGAAAAGCACCGGCATAGTGTTCTATCAATATACCAAAGAAACGCTCAAGAGAACCGTATATTGCTCTGTGTATCATAACGGGTCTATATTCCTGATTATCTGGGCCAATATATGTCATATTAAAACGCTCCGGCATGAGAAAATCGAGCTGGATAGTTGCACACTGCCATTCGCGACCAAGAGAATCACGGACGTGGAAATCAATTTTTGGGCCATAGAATGCCCCATCGCCCTCATTCACTTTATATCTTAACTTTGTTGACTCAAGGGCGTCTCTGAGAGCATCAGTGGCAATGTCCCATATCTCTATTTCACCCATAAAGTCTTCAGGTCTGGTGCTCAGCTCAGCTCTGTACTCAAACCCAAAGGGGCTGTAAATTCTATCGACAAAGCTAATAACACCTTTGATCTGTTCCTTAATTTGCTCTCTTGTGCAGTAAATATGGGCGTCATCTTGTAAGAATCCTCTTACCCTGAAGAGTCCATGTAGGACACCGCTTCTTTCGTAACGATGAACCTTTCCAAATTCAAAGAATTTCATAGGAAGGTCTTTATAGCTGACAGAGCCAGATTTATATATAAGAATATGCCCGGGGCAATTCATGGGTTTTACGGCGTATTCCTGTCCTTCCTTTTCAGTGAAGTACATGTTATCGCGATAATGATCCCAATGACCAGATTTTTTCCAAAGGTCTATATTCATTATTAAAGGGGTAATTACTTCCTGATAATCATCCTGAATGTGCATTTCTCTGGAAAATTTCATCAGTTCATTGAGCACAACGGTTCCTTTAGGATGAAACAAGGGCATTCCCGGTGCATATTCATATGAGAAGCTGAAAAGCCCAAGCTGTGGGCCAATTTTCCTATGGTCTCTTTTTTTCGCTTCTTCGAGCATTGCAAGATGTTTTTCAAGTTCAGATTTTTTAGCAAATGCAGTTCCATATACACGCTGAAGCATTTTGTTTTTTTCATCGCCCCGCCAGTATGCACCGGAAACGGAGAGCAGTTTAAAATGCTTTATACGCCCCGTTGATGGCATATGAGGACCTTTACAAAGATCAACAAAGTCCCCCTGCTTGTAGAAAGAGATTTTTTCATCGTCGAGCTCTTCAACCAACTCTACTTTGTAAAGCTGCCCCTTTTCTTTCATGAAGTTGATGGCCTCATCCTTTGTCAATTCAAACCTCTCTACCGGAAGATTTTCCTTAACTATCTTTGCCATTTCAGCCTCAATCTTTGGAAGGTCATCTTCTGAAAGTTTTACATCTCCAAGATCAAAGTCATAATAAAACCCATCTTCTATAACGGGCCCTATGGCTAGCTTTACATTCTTTTCACCATATATCCTCATCACTGCCTGAGCGAGGATATGGGAAAAGGTATGTCTGTAAAAAATAGGCGCTTCATAATCTTTTTCGAGAATAAGCCTTAACTTTGCCTTTTCAGGCATTACTCTTTTTAAGTCCCACAAATTCCCATTGACCTCGGCACCTATTGCTTTTTTTAGTAAACCAGAAGAAATATCAGCAGCCACATCAGCAGGTGAAACGGGCTTATCATACTCTTTTATCGTTCCATCAGGTAATTCTATTATCCAATGCATTATATTACCTCCTAACTCTTATCTTATATAAGCAACCCCCTCGACTTCCACAATTGCATCTTTAGGAAGCCTCGCTACTTCAACGACAGCGCGAGCAGGTTTATGGCCAGTAAAATAACGCGAGTATATCTCGTTGAATGTGGCGAAAAGGTCCATATCTTTTATGTACACGTTTACTTTTACGATATCTTCGGTGCTTCCGCCAGCCGCTTTAACAACGGCAATGAAGTTTTCAATAGCCATAGTGAACGCTTTTTCGGGTTCATTTGACAGTTTCCCGGTATCCGGGTTGAGTGGAAGCTGACCCGAAACAAAGAGCATATTCCCAGCAACAATCCCCTGAGAATAAGGTCCAATTGCCTTTGGCGCTTTCTCAGTGTTCACTACCCTCAACACACTATCGCCTCCAATCATCTTTTTGTCATCAATTGCAAATTCTGCTCTACTGTTATACAAAAAATTAGAACATTATCTTTTGCTATGTTCTACATCCCTCATTTTGCGAATATTATACCATTAATGTTGTATATGAGCTTACCACTAAGGATACTTTTAGCCCATAAAAAAGACCTGCATGCAGTTTGTTTATCTTGCTACCATCAAGAAAACGTGCGGATTTTAACCTGCCAGGGCAATGCTTGACACGATAGATCATTTTGTGCTACTATATTACTAGATGTTCATATGTGGATATGAACAATAGTCAATAACAGGATGGTGGGTTGATATGCGATTGTCATTTCGAAATATCCGATTACACAATAACCAAGATTATTTTACCGATTTAGCAAGTTTTTTTTCGGTTTTCAGCAATCCCACCAGATTACGGATATTGTATTTGCTGCTGGATAACGAACTGTGCGTCGGAAAGATATCACAAACGTTGAACTTAAGGCAATCAGCAACTTCGCACCAGCTAAAAATACTGAGAAGCCTAAAACTAGTAAGGGCAAGGCGAGAAGGGCGCACAGTTAAATATTCGCTGGATGATGAACACATAAAGGAAATCTTAGAATCTGGTATGTCCCATCTTTCAGAATAAAGTTCTTAAAAACATTTTTATTGGAGGTGGAAGTATGAGCTGGAAAGGTTGGGTAACTTTATTGGTAGCGATCTGGCTGGTGATCTCTGCGTTTATACCTGGCATTGTAGATTCTCAAGGGGCAAACCTTGCAAATTTCCTGATAGTCGGTATTCTCTTTTTGATAACCGGAATTACGATGTTGCGCACTTCTAAAACTGCTGGTTGGATAGTAACGTTGGTGGCGATATGGTTGGTCATTTCGGCATTTATCACCGGGATTACCGGTTCCCAGACAGGTGCAATGACAAACGGATTGATTTTTGGAATTATCGCCCTTATCTTTTCTTTCTTTGATAAGAAACAACAGTAATATTGCAATTGCTGCAGAAAGCCCCATCATGCTCGCAAGGGCATGAGGGGGCTTTTTTAATCGCTTTGAAGTTCATGAATCATCAGACTTTTAGCCAGCTTTAAGACTGAGATAGATATAAATAAAGTAAAATGCCAGCAGTATTATTCCGCCTGTTCTTCCGAGCTTTTTCCTTTTCAATCCGGAGAAGAGCAGCAAAAGAACGATAGAGATGAGTGCGAAGATTATATCCTGTGTGATGTCTCTATCGGTTTGTATGGGTGATATAGAAGATGAAATGCCAAGAACCAAAAGTAGATTGAATATATTAGAGCCGATGATATTTCCAACGGCCAAATCGGCCTTTTTCTTAATTCCAGCAGTGATTGAAGTAACAAGCTCTGGTAAAGAGGTTCCAAAAGCAACCAGAGTAACTCCTATAAGAGTATCGCTTACTCCAAAGGATCTTGCAAGGTTGATACCGGAGTTGACCACAAGGTCTGAACCAAAGACCACTCCCGCCAACCCTCCGAGAGTTGCAAGGATTGCCAGCGGCATTTTGTGTTCCAGATGAGAAATACCCTTTTCTTCAGTTATACCTATTTCACGGTCATTTTTTGCCATAGAAAAAAGGTAATCCACAAAGATAGCGAAAAAGCACAAAAGAACCACGCCATCGTATCTATTGAGCCCCATTGTCCCGTTAAGTAACAACATCCCCGCAGCTATTGTGCTCAATATAACAAAGGGCATTTCTTTTGCTATTGTAGAAGTTGAAATTCTTAATGGCTGAATAATCGCTGTTGCTCCCAATATGAGTGCGACATTTGCCACGTTTGATCCTAAAACGTTCCCTATAGCTATTCCAGAGCCATCTATCGCGGCTTTTACACTTACAGCGAGCTCTGGTGCGCTTGTTCCAAAGGCTACAATGGTAAGGCCTATAAAAAGCTCAGAAACACCAAAACGCCTTGCAATTGCAACAGAGCCATCAATAAGGTAATCTGCACCTTTTACTAAAAGTGCAAATCCGACTATCAAAAGCAACACATTCGCTATCAAAATATCACCTACTTAAAAAAATGCGGCGCTAGGGCCGCACTTCAGATCACAGGTTAATTTATTTAAGAACGCCTAGCTCTTTACCCACCTTCTCAAATTTCTCAAGTGCATATTCAAGATCTTCTGTTGTATGAGCAGCGCTTATCATGACTCTTATTCTTGCTTTTCCTTTGGGTACTGTCGGATACCCAATTGACTGGGCAAAGACGCCTTCTTCAAAGAGCCTTGCGCTGAAAGTAGAAGAGAGTTTTGCATCGTAAAGCATTACCGGGGTAATTGGAGTTTCGCTATGTCCAGTGTCAAAACCCATTGATTGCATCTTTTCTTTGAAATATCTGGCATTTTCCCAGAGTTTTTCCACAGGTGATCCATCGTTCTGGAGAATTCTCACTGCAGCAAGGGCTGCACCGGTTTCTGCGGGCGATAGTGAACTGCTGAAAAGGAATGGACGTGCCTTCTGTTTGAGATAGTCTATTAGCTCTTTTTTGCCAGCGACAAAGCCACCTACAACGCCAAAAGCCTTTGAAAGAGTCCCTACTTCTATATCCACTCTTCCATGAAGGTCAAAATGGTCTACGATACCGCGTCCGTGGCTTCCAAGTACGCCTTCACCATGGGCATCGTCAACCATCAGTAATGCATCGTACTTTTCACACTTTTCGACAATTTCAGGCAATGGAGCAAGATCACCGTCCATAGAAAAAACCCCATCTGTAATCACGAGGAGTTTTTTTGCACCATCAGCCTTGGCTTCCTTAAGCTTTTCTTCAAGGTCTCCAGCATCACGGTGTTTCCAGACATACCTCTTTGCCTTGGACAATCTGACTCCATCTATTATACTGGCATGATTCAGTTCGTCTGATAGTATTGCGTCTTCAGCAGTGGTAATAGCTGGAATAACTGCTTGATTTGCGTTGAACCCTGACTGAAGAACAAGAGTTGCTTCAACTTTTTTAAATTGTGCAAGTTCGCGTTCGAGATCATCGTGGATTGATAATGTACCTGCAATAGTTCTCACTGCTCCAGGTCCAACACCCCATCTTTCAATAGCTTCGATGGCAGCCTTCCTCAACTCGTTTCGGTATGCGAAACCGAGATAGTTGTTTGAGCACATGTTGAGTACTTTTTTGCCGTTGATGGTTAACCAGGAGCCCTGTGGGCTTTCCAATGTCTTGATTTTTACGAGAAGCCCATTTTCTTCGAGCTCTTTGAGTTCCTTTGAAAAGACGCTGTAATCGAACACGAAATCACCCCCACTCAAAATTATTCTATCTCAAGCACTACTTTTCCTGCTACACCTTCCAACATTGATTTTACACCTTTTTCCCAATCGTCCATTTTCAAAACGTGGGTTACAACAGGCGAAAGATCTACGCGTTTGTTTCTGAGAAGTTCGGTTGCTATTTGCCATGTTTCAAACATCCTTCTACCGGTAATTCCGTAAAGGGTTAGCCCTTTGAATATAACTAAGGAATTGAGATCAAAATTCACATCACCGGGGAATACGCCCAAAAGAGAGACTTCTCCACCATTTGTCGTGCTTTCTAAGCCCTGTTTGAGTGCATTGAGGTTACCTGACATCTCCATGAAAAAATCGACTCCGTTCCCATCAGTAAGCCTTTTTACCTCATGTACAACATCTACTTCTCTTGGATCAAGAATAACGTCTGCTCCCATTTTTCTTGCAAGTTCTTTTCTAAATTCTTTTAGCTCAGTTACAATGACTTTTGCAGCACCAGCACTTCGAGCAACAGCAGCAGCCATTACACCTATAGGTCCTGCACCGGTTATAAGTACGTTCTTGCCTGTAAGGTCAGTAACAAGAGCGGTGTGAATGGCATTACCAAAAGGTTCCATGATTGATGCAAATTCCGGCGAAATACCTTCTGGAACTTTCCAGAGTACAACTTCAGGGACTCGAACATAAGGTGCAAAAACGCCATTCCTGTCAACACCCAGTATCTTCATATCTTTGCACACATGCATTCTGCCGGTTTTGCATTGTAAACACTTTTGACAGGGAATATGGGTTTCAGAAACCACCATATCACCAACTGAAACGCGGGTAACTCCTTGTCCCACCTCGATAACTTCGCCGGTGAACTCATGTCCCGCTATTTGAGGTGGGTGTATCTTTTGCTCTGCCCAGCTATTCCATTCATAGATATGTAAGTCAGTACCACAAATCGAAGCCCTTTTAACTCTTATTAGCACTTCATTTGCAGACAATTCTTCCGGTACTGGAACATTCTTAATGGTAAATCCTTTACCCGGTTTTTCTTTCACAATAGCCTTCATGTATTGGGTTCCCACCTGGATTCCTCCTTTGCAGGATTTTGCACCACATTTTAAGTGTAATACCTACACGATTGTTTCCCAAAACCGGAAATACACGAATAATCCGGAATCAGTTAATTCACGCTCTCCATTCTCTTTATATCTATTCCGTGGAAAATCAGGAATTTCTTTATATCATCAATAGTTTTCAACCTCATATACTGATTTCTCATTTTTGCAGCGTTGGGGATATTCCTGGTATAGCCGACGAAGAATTTTCGTGATTCTTTTATGCCCTTGTCTATGCCTTTTTCTTTTAACAGCAATAGCAAATGCTCTGCAAAAGCGCTAAGTCGTTCAATGGCTGTCAATTTCCGGTAAGTTCCTGTTTCAATCAGAGTTTTTGACTGTTGGAATATCCACGGGTTGCCTATCGCGCCTCTGGCAATTATCACCCCATCAACAGGATAGTTGTCGTATATCTTTTTAACATCCTCCGGGGTAAACAAATCACCAGAGCCAAACACGGATATTCCGTGTTCATGGCACAAATTCGCTGCTCTTGCTATGGCTTCCCAATCAGCTTTTCCTGTGTATTTTTGCTTTGTTGTTCTCCCATGAATAAAGATAGCATCCGGACCTGCATCTATTAATTTGCTAACTATTTCAAGCACCCGGTTATCGTTCCAACCGAGCCTTATCTTCACGGAAACAGGTTTCTCAACTCTTTCCTTTAACAGAGCGATTATCGCTACCAGTTTTTCCAGCTGCTGCAAAAGAGCGCTTCCTGACCCTTTTCTGGTAACCTTTTTTACAGGGCAACCAGCATTAACATCGATCCAGGTCACAAGATCAGCGATACGTTCATACGCCTGCAAGAACTTCAGTGGTTCATTACCGAAAAGCTGCACTCTACACGGCGCTTTTGGAAGAAGTTTTGTGGTAGCTCTATCATTTAGTAAAATTCCGTCAACGCTGAGCATTTCCGTAAAAATGAAATCTGCTCCCCATTTCAATGAAATGCTCCGCATTATGTGATCAGTATAGCCTGCCATCGGGGCAAGCCCTATTTTAAAAATTTCTTTCATAAAAGGCTATGACCTCCAACAGAATACTTTCTGGAACCATACCTAAAATGGATTTTTTTGTTTCTACACGATGGCGAATTTCTGTTGCAGATAATTGGATAAGAGGGGCATTCAAAAATATTATGCCTCTTTTTTCATAAGATTTAAGTGAATCATAAGCATATGATGCCCTTCGCTTATAGCGAGGATAAACAACGATAAATGCCTCTTTTAAAAGTTCCTGGAACCTATACCATGATTTGATGTTTTTCAAGCTGTCCTCCCCCAAGATCAAATATGGAGGAGTACCATGTTTTTTGCTAAAATGCCGTACTGTGTCAATGGTATAGGAAGGTCCCCCTTTTTCAGCTTCGTAGGTTGAAATCACAGCTCTCTTTTCGCTGGTAAAAGCCTTTCTTAGCCATTCAACACGTTTGTTGAAAGAAGCTTTTACGCGCTCTTTGTGCGGAGGGTTGAAGGCAGGGATGATGTATAAAAAATCGAGTTCAAGTGCTTCCAACGCATACGCTGCTACTGTAAGGTGTCCATTGTGTATAGGGTCGAAAGAACCACCAAAAATACCATATTTTTTACTCTTTATACTCATACTCTCTCCCATTGACCAGGACCAAATCTCCATCTTTTGCACCCATATTTCTCAACTTTGAAGAAAGCCCACCTTTTTCCAATTGTTCGAGAAGATAAAGATCTTGCTTCTCCTTGAGTATTATTTTCCTGCCATAATAGTCAACTGCAGGTCCTTCCACAATAAAGATACCATTTTCTCCTCTTCTAATTCTGAAGTTGTTTACAGCAGGCTCCTTTTCACTAATAGCTGAAACCTTTGGTAATTTGGATTCTTCGGTACGAAAGAAGTTTCTCAAAAAACTCTTGCTTCTCTCTATATGATCCCAAATTTTTGATTTTAGTTCCTTTATATTGAAACCTGTTGCTGCGGAAATAGGCATTATTTCCTTTCCGGTTTCGTCTTTGAAACGCTTTAACCGTATTTCCAACTCTTCGGGTGGAAGCACATCAGTTTTATTCGCTACAATGATTTCGGGCTTTTTAGCAAGGTCAGGATTATGCAACATGAGTTCTTCCCTGATATCATAATAATCCTGAACAAAATCCCTACCATCTATTGAAGCGATATCAATTAGATGCACAAGTAAGTAACACCGTTCAACATGCTTGAGAAAATTATGCCCCAAGCCAGTACCTTTGTGAGCTCCTTTAATCAATCCAGGGACATCGGCGACAATAAATCCATTTTCGCCAAGTTTGACAACCCCAAGATTAGGAACCAGCGTGGTGAAATGGTAATTGGCTATTTTTGGCTTTGCGTTCGAAATAAGAGAAATAAGTGTCGATTTCCCTACATTTGGATAGCCTATAAGCCCCACATCTGCGAGCAATTTTAATTCGAGTCGTATATACAATTCTTCACCCAGATCACCTGCTTCTGCCATTTTTGGTGCCTGGTTGACAGAAGTTGTAAAATGAACGTTTCCACGGCCGCCTTTGCCGCCCCTTGCAACACATACTGTTTCACCGGGTTCTTTCAAATCAGCAATGAGCTCATCGGTTTCAGCATTGAATACCTGTGTACCTAGAGGAACTTCTATAACTATGCTTTCTGCGTTTTTGCCGTTCATTTTTGAGCCTGATCCGTTCTCCCCGTCTGGAGCTATGAACTTCCTTTTTCTTCGGAATTCACTCAAAGTATTTTTGCTGGTTGTAGCACGAATGAAAACATGGCCGCCATCTCCTCCATCTCCGCCATCAGGACCACCAAAAGGCACATATTTTTCCCTGCGAAAGGAGATAGCGCCATCACCGCCTTTGCCAGCTTTAACATAGATTTTTCCAGTGTCAATAAGGCTTTCTGGTTTACTCATACTTCTTACCCTCACTTTCCTCTTATGTTATAATAACACCGCCAGAAGAAAGGGGGAAGACCCGTGGCTAGTATAGTCAATATTGGATTTGACTCCTATGTTGTGGTTGACAGGGTAATGGCGGTTTTGCCCGCCCATAGTTCGGCTGTGAAAAGATTGAAACAACTCGGTGTCGAAAGCGGTAAGACGGTCAATCTGACCTTTGGGAAGCGAACAAAGTCGGTCATCATGGTAGACAGTGGACATATTCTCTTTTCCTTTTTACCAATTGATAAGTTAGTAGATAAGCTATTTTCAGATCAGGAGGAATAAAGTGTGGATTTCAAAATGATGCCAGTGGTTCCTTATGTTGTAGAAAACAGAGGGCGTGGAGAACGAATTTACGATATTTTTACCAAACTACTCAATGAAAGAATAATTTTTCTTGGTTGGCCTATTGATGATGAGGTATCCAATATCGTAGTTGCCCAGTTGTTATTTCTCGAATCGCAAGATCCGGAAAAGGATATCAGCATTTACGTCAATAGCCCGGGTGGCTCTGTAACGGCGGGCCTTGCGATCTATGACACAATGCAGTACATCAAGCCAGATATTTCTACGATATGCATAGGAATGGCAGCTTCCATGGGAGCGGTTATTTTAGCGGGTGGTACCAAGGGCAAAAGATACGCTTTGCCTCATTCAAGGATAATGATTCATCAGCCTTGGGGTGGCGCCGAAGGAACCGCGAGGGATATTGAAATCAGAACGCGAGAACTGTTGCATATCAAGGATGAAGTAAACCGAATTCTTTCAATACACACCGAACAATCCATGGAGAAGATTGAGCATGATA
>QNAR01000007.1 GCA_003643975.1 Thermotogae bacterium
GATATAGCGCTTGGTGTAAATAAATCCCTTGAGGCCAAAAGTGATGGTAATGATAGGTATGATGAAATCGGGGCTGGGGATCAGGGAATGATGTTTGGTTATGCTACCAATGAAACCGAGGAAATGATGCCACTTCCCATCGTGCTCGCTCATAAGCTCTCAAAAAGGCTATCCGATGTGAGAAAGAAAAAGCTTGTAAATGGGTTCAGACCTGATGGAAAAACGCAAGTCACAGTGCTTTACGAAGATGGTAAACCCGTTGGTGTTACAGCTGTTGTTGTATCTACCCAACATGACCCAACAATGACAAGTGAGGAGATCAGAGAGGCTGTTATTGAACATGTTATAAAGCCGATTATTCCTGAAAGCCTCACACATGAGAATATGGAGATTTATGTCAATCCCACCGGAAGATTTGTTAAAGGTGGACCCGCAGCGGATACCGGCCTTACGGGCAGAAAAATCATCGTTGATACTTACGGTGGCTGGATTCCTCATGGAGGAGGAGCTTTCAGTGGCAAGGATCCGACAAAGGTTGACAGGTCAGCTCACTACATGGCAAGGTACGCAGCAAAGAACATAGTAGCTGCAGGACTTGCAGACAGAGTAACGCTTCAACTCGCTTATGCCATAGGTGTGGCTCATCCGGTTTCCTTTATGATTGATGCCCATGGGACGGAAAAAGTCGATCTGGACAAGCTTTCCATGGTTGTTCAGGAGCTTTTTGATTTCAGACCAGCTGCGATTATAGACAAACTGAACTTGAGAAGGCCTATATATAGGCAAACAGCAGCCTACGGGCACTTTGGCCGTACAGATGTTGACCTGCCATGGGAAAGGGTAGACATGGTATCCGAACTGAAAAAAGCTTTTAATTTATAAGGCAGAAGATAAAGAAATCAGGAAGGAGGAAAAGATGTGCCGAATATCAAATCCGCTGAAAAACGAGTAAGACAGACAAAGATCAGAAGGTTGAGGAACAAGAGTGTAAAAACGAGGTTCAGAAATGTCACAAAAGAGCTTCTTGTGGCCATTGAAACAAAGGAATCTCCAGAGAAAATCAACGAGCTTCTCAGCCTATCTTTTTCTGTACTCGACAATGCAGCTAAAAAAGGTGTTATTCACAAAAGACAAGCATCGAGGAGAAAAGCAAGGCTTACAGCCAGGGTCAAAAAATATCTGGAAAGCCTTAGTTAATATAGCTGATCACAAACCAAAAAGCGGGGATTTTACATCCCCGCTTTTTATTTTATCGAAATGTTTATTCGACTTTTGGTTCTTCTTCTGCTGAATGCAATCCCATTAATACGTTTTCCTCGGTCTCTTTATCGAAAACATGAACCATGTTCATATCAAATACCAGATCAATAGTATCCCCTGCTTGGGCCCTTGTTTTTGGATCGACCTTAGCTACGATGTCATCGCCAGCAATGGTAGCATGAATCAAAGTTTCGCTTCCAAGGGGTTCAACGACGTCAACTTTTCCTTCGGCAACGAACTCCTCGCTGGGGGTAACGGCAAACATTTTGTCGTAAATGTTTTCGGGCCTGACACCAAAGACTACTTCTTTTCCAACATAAGGAGCGAGTCTTTCGTAGTATCTTTCGGGAATGAGGAGTTTCATAGAATCTTTGTGTATCCAGAGTTTTTCACCTTCCTTGGAAACTTTGGCGCCTATGAAGTTCATAGAAGGTGTTCCAATAAACCCTGCGACGAATTTGTTCACAGGTTCAAAGTAAACTGAATAGGGATCTCCAATTTGCTGTATTACACCGTCTTTCATAATAACTATCTTGTCAGCCATTGTCATGGCTTCAACCTGGTCATGGGTAACGTAAATGATCGTGGCTTGAAGGTTTTTGTGGAGTCTTTTCAGTTCTGCTCTCATCTGTGTTCTTAATTTCGCATCAAGGTTTGAAAGAGGTTCGTCAAAAAGGAAGACCTTTGGGTTTCTCACTATTGCCCTTCCCACTGCCACTCTCTGCCTTTGACCACCAGAAAGCTGTTTGGGTTTCCTATCGAGAAGGCCTTCGATACCAAGAATATTTGCCGCTTCTTTCACGCGCTTATCAATTTCCGGCTTGGGCACTTTTCTCAACTTCAACCCAAAAGCCATGTTTTCATAAACGGTCATGTGGGGATAAAGAGCGTAGTTCTGGAAAACCATGGCAATGTCCCTATCTTTTGGTTCTACGTCATTGACAACTCTTCCACCAATGGATACTGTTCCCTCAGTGATTTCTTCCAGACCGGCTATCATCCTTAACGTGGTGGTTTTTCCACAACCGGAAGGGCCAAGCAGAACAACGAATTCCTTGTCTTCGACTTCGAGATTAGCGCCATGTACAGCCTTGAAACCATTCGGATATACTTTTACTACATCTTTGAGGATAACCTCAGCCATGCCTTACACCTCCAAAAATCAATCTTCTGAACTATCTTCAAGAATATCTTCAAGCTCCGTTCCCAGGGCTTTTTCGCCAGCATCCATCAAATAAAGCTCATATGCAGTGGAAAGAAAATTCAGCATCTTTGTGTATTTCTCATAAGAGATCAAAGCAGCTCTGGGTACACCATTTTTTGTTATAACCACATCGTGTTTACCGCCAGCAGCAGTATCTACTACTTCTGAGAAGTGCGCTTTAGCATCAGCCAACGATTTGAAGATCAGGTTTTTAAGCCTTGTCAACATCATCACCCCATCTAATGTTATTTAATTATACATTATGACCATAATTATAGTCAAGCAAGAATCGGGAAGCTTAAAAGGTTTTCACATTTTCAATCCAGCCAATCACATGAGGCACGATATAGATGTGAGTTTTTTTAAGAAATATTAGTTTCAAAAAAATTAACACAGTCCGTTGTAGGAGCACTCTTGACACATGTTGTTCTGTAATGCCCATTAATACAGCGTTACAGACTTCATGCTTAGGAGCATCGGGCGGTAATTATTCTATAATAGGAATTTCCGCACATTATGAGTTGCATCACAAGGCCAATAAATGCTAAAATATGTCTGACATCATATTTCAGGTTTAGGGGGTGTTTGTGTGAACAAGAAGGAACTCGTGGCTGAAATCGCCGAAAGAACAGGTAATACCAAGAAATTGGCAGCTGAAGTTCTTGACAGCTTTGTGGCTATCGTTGGCGAACAGCTCGCCAAGGGTGAAGAAGTAAAACTCGTTGGCTTCGGTACTTTTGAAGTTGCTGTAAGAAAGCCCAGAAAAGGTGTCAACCCCAGAACGAAGGAAGCTATCGAGATACCTGGCGGAAAAGTACCTAAGTTTAGAGCCGGTAAAGAACTCAAAGAAAAAGTTAAGTAAGAATTTCACTGCAAAATGGCGGCTTAGCCGCCATTTTCTTTTGCCCATTTGAGAATTTCTTCGACTATTTTTTTGTTCTTTATCACTTCGAGTAACTCTCTTTCAGATGCTTTCTTTATTTTTGAAACACTTTTAAAATGCTGAATCAAAAGCTTTTTTCGTTTGGGGCCTATACCCGGGATTTTGTCTATTTCTGAACCCAGGTATCTACGCTCTCGAAGGTACCGATGATAATTAACGGCAAACCTGTGCGTTTCGTCACGAATGGAAGTTAACAGCTTCATAACGGGATGATCGAGTGGTAATTTGAGCTTTCCCCTTTTATCAGGAAACACGATTTCCTCTTCCTTTTTGGCAAGGCCTATGATCTCTCCTTTTTGATGGAGTTCATCAAGGGCTTTAGATACTGCCTCGAGCTGCGGTAAACCGCCATCGATAAACAGCAGGTCAGGTAATGGATGTTTGGAATAGCGTCTCTTTATAACTGTCGCAAGTGCTTCAAAATCATTTGGAGTTTCCAGATTTCTTATCCTGTACCTCCTGTATTTTGATTTATCTGGCTTTCCTGAGTCAAAAACCACTAATGAAGCCACTGTCATGAGACCCTGGGTATGGGAAATGTCTATCCCTTCTATCAACCGGGGAATTTTCTTCAACCCAAGGAGATTCTTCGCTTGCTTCAAGGCTTCAGTAGCGCCAATTCTCATATTTAATTCCTGTTCTATGTTCTGGAAAGCTATTTTCATCAATCTGGATTCAAACTCGTTTCTAGGTTTTCCGATGTATTCAAACTCAGCTTTTAACTGAGATGCTTCAGATTTTCTCAGCCCTGCAACTATTAAATTTTTTGGGCGATTCTTTTCTTTTGTAAGATAAAACTGGCCTATGAAGTCAGAAACCTTCCCTTCTGGAAAATCATATACCAGTTTCCCAAGAAGCATCCCGCCTCTTATCTCCAGAAGAATCAGAATTCCGGAAGAGAGTGCTATTACATCAACGCTGAGATCCTGCGGAACATCGACAGCCTGTTTGGAGTACAGCCTGTCCATAGAATTGAGGACATCGCGAATTTCTCTGGCTTGTTCGAATTGCAAATTATCAGCCAATTTGTACATTCTATCTTCAAGCGAGAGTCTGACTTTGAGGGTATTACCTTCGAGAAACTCGATGAGGCCGTCAAGGCTCTTCTGATATTCGTCCTTTGTGATTTTTCCAATGCATGGAGCAGAACACATCTTCAGATGATGCAGAAAGCATGCCTTTTTTATCCGATTCAGTGGCAGATTGCAGCTTCTCACTTTGAAAATTCTCTGAAGAAGTTCAAGCATGCTACGCACAAGTTTTGTGCTCGTATAAGGACCGAAGTAAGTTCCGGGTGCTTTCCTATCCCTTCTCAATTCAACGTAGGGGAATTCATCATTGGAAAGGTAAATGTATGGGTAAAAGCGGGATTCCTTTAACAGGATATTGTAACGCGGCTTGTGTTTGTATATGAGATTTGACTCCAATAACAGGGCTTCTCTTTCGCTGGGGACAAGGATGAATTCAATGTCGAAAGCTTCTTCGGCAATTTTCCTGACTTTTTCATTCTTCCATGAAGATTCCCTGAAGTAAGATTGTACACGCCGCCTTAGCTTTACAGCCTTTCCTATGTAGATTATTTTTCCCTCTTTGTTCTTGAAAATATAAACGCCGCAGGTTTCGGGTAAAGAATTTATCTTATTTAAAATGGTTCTTTCCACTGTTGTCCTCCAATGACCGGCAGAGCACTGCACCAGCTACACACTCTTTAGAACCCAGCATTTCCCATACCATTTTGCCAATGGGGTTGTCGATGCCACCTAAAAAATTTGCCAGTTGAAGATGGAGGCATTTGACCATTTTCAAATTCCTGATACCCCCTATTCCTCTATTGAATAAAGCCTCTTTTTGCCAGTCTTTTAAATCTCTGCCTTCCAAAAGGGATTCCTTCAACTTTCGGGTGGTCTCATGTGCGCGAAGATATTCTCTTAACATCTCTTCTGAATTTTCAAGTTGATCCTCGAACTTTTTCACCCAACCTTTTTCTTCAAGGCGTGAGACTTCTTTATAGAGAAATGGGCAGGTAAGCCAGAAAAGTGTGGGGAAAGGTTTCCCGTTGCTGATCAAATCAGATTGTATACATTGTGGATATCCCCAGGAGCATCTTTTGACCACACGAAATTGGTTTTTCAATTCACGCCCCAATTGGGCTTCAACTATCGCCTTTTCAAAACGGCTGCTTTCCATTCGTTTAGTTCCTCCGTTTCCAGTATGGAAAAAGTGTCTTCTAAGGTGTCCATAAAGCTATCAAATTTCTCTGTAAGGATACCGGAGAGAATGAGTACTCCGTTAGGCTTCAGGTGTTTAACAGTCTCCTTTACAAAGCCTTTAAGCAATTCAACAATCATATTGGAGACGATGATGTCAAAATGTTCCCCTGGTTCAAGGGCACTGAGAAAATCAGAAACCCTGGCATCAATGGAGACGTTATTTATCCAGGCAGTCTCCCGGCACTTTTCAATTGCTGCTTTATCTATATCAAGGGCGACAGCTTTTGACGCCCCCTTTTTTATGGCCAATGCAGATAAGATGCCGGTACCGGCACCGACATCAAGCACCATAGCTCCGGTTTTGAGATACCTCTCCAAAAATAAAGCTGCGAGCTTTGTGGTTTCATGCTGTCCGGTACCAAAAGCTCTTCCCGGGATTATTCCCATGGATCCTTCATCAGTTATGCGAACGGGTTCTTCAAGGGGGATCAATTTTGTATTGGGAGTCAGCATAAAAGGCTTAAGACTATCTTTGAATTTTTTCCACCACTTAGCTTCGAGTTCTTCACCACCAAATTCAAATGAATACCGCCTTAAAAAAGCCGGAAGCTCTTCAGTAGATTCCAGATAAACCTTTACTCGCCACAATTTCGAATCTATCTCTTCAGAAAAAAAGTTATAAAAGCCCTCCGAGAGGCAGAGCTCTTCGATTTCACTCAATAGTTTTTCGTCAGCGTATAGGGTGAAATATCTATAAAGCACGGTTATCACCTCGTAGTAATTATAACGTTATTTTCGTGATAATTCATATGGCGATTTTATCGAAGCGTGTTAGAATTAAACTCAGGAGGTGAACCACTTGAAAGGAGATTTTCTGGATCTAAAAATCGCAGAGCTCTCAAAGCTCTCAACCGATGAGAAACGGGAAGTGCTTTCCTTTTTTCACGAAAGAATTGTGGCTTTTAATTCTGAACTGAATGCTTTTCTTGAAATATTACCAATACCTGATAGCTTATCTTCCGGTTCGCTTTCTGGCGTTCCATATGCCCTGAAAGATAACATTCTGGCAAGGGGAACCCGAACCACCTGTGCAAGCAATATACTGAAAAGTTACCTCTCCCCATACGATGCTACCGTGACAGCGCGTCTAAAAAATACGGGTGCTGTACTGCTTGGAAAAACGAATCTCGATGAATTCGCCATGGGGTCCTCTACGGAAAAATCTGCTTTCGGTCCTACCAAAAATCCCTGGGATTTAAGCCGTATTCCCGGGGGGAGTAGTGGCGGAAGCGCAGCAGCCGTTGCAGCTGGGCTGGTGCCCTTTGCCCTTGGAAGCGATACCGGGGGTTCGGTTAGGCAACCAGCGGCTTTCTGCGGAGTGGTAGGCTACAAGCCATCCTATGGACTGGTTCCCAGATATGGCCTGGTCGCTTTCGCATCTTCGCTGGACCAAATAGGACCTCTAACTAGATGCGTCGATGATGCCTTCACTGTTTTCAAAACAATTGCGGGAAGAGATATAAATGACGCGACCACCGTTAACGGTAAAATTGATTTGCGAGCAAAAGAGCTGCCCGAAGCAGATCTAAAAGGCTTGAAGATCGCTATACCGTCTGATGCTCTGGATTTTGAAGGGCTTGACGAAAGGGTAAAATCGAGATTTCTAGAATTCATTGAACGGCTTGCTGAAAAGGGAGCCGAGGTATCTTTCGTTGAATTAGGCATCTTGAAATACGTTGTTGCCACATATTACCTCATTGCGCCTGGCGAAGCCAGTTCAAATCTTTCACGCTATGATGGTGTTCGCTATGGTGAACGAGTCGAATCTGAAAATTACGAAGAAATGATAAAGAAAAACAGGGACACTGGATTTGGCGATGAAGTGAAGCGCAGAATATTACTGGGTACCTTCACGCTGAGTTCTGCCTATTATGATGCCTACTATCGAAGGGCATTAAAAATCAGAAAGATGATTTCTAACAGGATCAACGAAGTTCTCCATGAACATGACTTCATACTAAATCCCACAGCCCCCACGCTTCCTGGAAAGTTTGGTGAAATCGGTGATCCTCTCAGTTATTACCTGATGGATATCTATACTATTCCTGCTAACCTGGCCGGGACGCCTGCCATTTCTATACCCGTTGACCCGGTAGATGGGTTGCCGGTGGGAATTCAGCTCATGGGAAGGCGTTATGCCGATTTGGAGCTTCTCTCCACCGCAAAGCAAATGGAAAAATTGTCAGGCGCATACAACAATGGACTCGCGAAAATCCCTGAGAGGTGGTTACATGTATAAAACGGTGATAGGCCTCGAAATCCATGCACAATTGTCAACAAAAACAAAAGCCTTTTGCAGCTGCCGGGCAGATGTATTTGAACTTGAACCCAACACAGTCATATGCCCTGTGTGTACAGGCCAGCCTGGCGCACTTCCTGTGCTGAACGAGAAAGTGGTTGAATATGCTGTAAAAGCAGCCCTCGCTCTGAATTGTAAAATCAACTTGCGTTCTACATTTGATAGAAAGAACTACTTCTATCCTGATTTGCCGAAGGGCTATCAGATTACCCAATATTTCACGCCGATAGCAGAGAATGGCTTCCTTGGTTTCAAATTCGATGGAGATGAAAAAAGGGTGCGTATCAGGAGGATTCACATCGAAGAGGACGCAGGCAAGATGATTCATCAAGATGCAGATTCAATTTCTGGAGCCAGTGGTAGCCTCGTAAATCTCAACAGGTGTGGGGTCCCACTTATAGAAATTGTCACCGAGCCAGACATTTCCTCACCGAAAGAAGCGAGGCTTTTCATGGAATTGCTCCGCGATACGCTCAGAGCCCTCGATATTTGCAGCGGAGACATGGAAAAAGGTGCGCTGCGCTGTGATGCGAACATCTCCATTGTGGATGAGGAACGGGGGCTTTCATCCAACCGGGTGGAAGTAAAAAACATCAATTCTTTTAAGTTTGTGGAAAAGGCGCTTGAATTTGAACGTGAGCGAATCATAAAAGCCCTTGAAACCGGCTCTGATGTAAACAGGGAAACGAGAACCTGGAACTTCGCAAAACGCGAAACCATTTCCATGAGGTCAAAGGAAGAGGAAAATGATTACAGGTATTTTCCGGAGCCAGATTTACCACCACTCCAACTCAGCGACGAATATGTGGAGAGGATCAAGGAACGCCTTCCTGAGCTTCCCCAGCAGAGGATTGAACGCCTGATTCGCGAATACGGCATTCCTGAATACGATGCCACCGTTCTTGGTTCCAATGCCAGGCTCAGCAGCTTTTTTGAGGAAGTGGCCAAAAGCACCGACAAACCAAAAGAAGCCTCTAACTGGATAATGACAGAATTGCTCAGAGAGATAAATCGCAGGGGGATTCCCCTTGAAAAAATGCCCATTGGTCCGGAGCATTTCAAGATACTCTTTGAACTCCTTGAGCAGGAAAAAATTTCTGTTAAGATAGCCAAGGAGCTTTTCCCGTTGATGATTGAAACTGGAAAATTGCCCGATCAACTCGTAAAAGAGCGTGGCATGGAACAGATCAACGATGAAAAGCTCATTGAGGATATCGTTCTACGCGCCATGGAATCAAATCCAAAAGCTGTGAAGCAGTACAGAGAAGGGAAGAAAGGTGTAATGGGTTACTTTGTTGGTGCTGTGATGAAAGAGACACGCGGCAAAGCAAATCCAGCGGCGGTAAATGAAATCGTGAGGAGGCTTTTGGAATCATGAAAAAAGTGATAATCCCTATAATTTTCTTATTTTTGATGCTGCCATTCACGCTTTTTGGGGCTACCTATCTTTCGTTGATGAATGAAAACTGGAAAAACGAAGTGGTTTTTCCTCTTTCAGAAAGGTTCAGCTGGGGCCTTGAATTGGGAAATTCCACACCACGAATGGGCATTCTGTATTCTGAAAGCTGGGCTGATTTTTCAACCGGTTTTTTCAAAATCAAAACCCGTGATGGTAGTTTTTCATTGGGACTCTATTTGGGCGAAGAGGTATCGCTCTCTACAACGTTGATCCGGGGAACCTATACGCCTCCGGTATATTCTCAGAGCTTCAGCAAAATTCAAGTAACTTCTGACGGAAAATACCATCTGTTTTCCTATAGTAATTATCGTATTCCCTTAGGGAAATGGAGCCTTGGGGCGAATGTGCTGAGTATAAAAAACAAAGATACAAGCATCAGTTATTTGAAAACATATGCTTTTATAAAAGACTTCAACAGAAGTTTTAGGCTGAGTTTTAACAACGGGATTATAGATCTGGGAATGGATTTGGTGACCATAGGCTCTCTTGGGGAACTTGGATATGGTGCTGGATTGTGCTATGACTTCAATAACCGTGCCCTTGGTATTTCAGCCCATTGGGTTTTTCCGGTATCCCTTGAAAGCGGAAATCTCACAGGGGATTTAATGGTATTTATAAAAACCGATGGCGTGAATACAAAACTCGGATTTAGGACACCCGGGGGAAAAAACCTCCTGATATTTGGCATCGGGTTTGAGAACTATATCCCGGAGGAGTTCTTTCTTGGGTTAATGGTGAACTGATGAAAGCAGGTGTATATGTACACCTTCCCTTTTGTAAAAGGCTCTGCCATTACTGTGATTTCGCTAAAATGAAAGAAGACCCGGAGCTCATAGAGAAATACCAGCATCTGTTGTTGAAAGAAATGGAGCTCTGGTTTAAAAACAACCCCTCTGTCATCGTGGAAACACTTTACTTTGGTGGGGGTTCCCCTTCTATATACCCCGTGAAATATATACAGCAACTCATTGATAAACTCAGAACCTTAACCAACTTCTCACCTGTTGAAATAACGCTCGAGGCAAATCCCTGGGAGCTTGAAATGAATAAGATAAAAAGTTGGCAAAAATTGGGCATAAACCGATTGAGCGTTGGAGTACAAAGTGTATCGGCTTCCATACTCAAAAAAGTTGGTCGCCAATCTCCCGCTGATTTACTCAATCGTCTGAAAATGGCAAAGGACAGCTTTGATATCCTCAGCCTCGATTTCATTCTCGGGCTTCCGGGGGAATCAGAAAAAAATCTGGAAGGAAATCTTGGACTTATCAAAGAATTGTTTCCGCAACATATTTCTTATTATTTCCTCGACACCGACCATGATACTCCTTTGATGAAAAACGTGCATAGTGGTAAGATTGAGTTGCCGGATGCAAAGACGATGGAGAAGCTGTATGAACAAGTAAAGTCCAACCTCTCTGCTCTGGGGTATCAACGTTATGAAATCTCCTCCTGGCAAAGAGATGGAATGCTCTGCAAGCATAACGTTAATTACTGGAAAAATGGCGATTACATAGGATTTGGGATCTCAGCCGGTGGACATTTCAAAAGGCTCAGGTATGTTAACACAACACATTTTGAAGAGTATGAAAGGGCTATTGCCAAGAACCTATTGCCGCGTGCATACAGTGTTTTCAACGACGACCTTCAGGAAGATATTGAAACACTTTTTATGTCCTTGAGGCTCGTTGAGGGATTGTCTTTTGAAAAATTGACAAACAGCAGGCACAAGCTCACCCTGATCGAAGCACTGGCTAAGAAGCTTTCTGGCCTTGCCATCTTTGAAAATGGCAGGATTCGTCTGAATGAGGCTGGATTCGATAATTCGCGTCTGGTGTTTGAGAGAATTTTGGAAATAAAGGAGGGGATAACCGGTGTTTTCAGCACATGAGATATTAGACATTGCTTTGAATATCGAAAACGAGGGGTTTAAATTTTACAAAGATATGACTGAGAAAGCTCGGGATGAAAGTGCAAGATCTACATTTGAATTTCTTGCTTCTCAGGAAAAAGAACACATTGTCACCTTCAGAGAACTTCTGAAGAGGTTTGAAGAAGAAGCTCAGGAACTCGTGAACTGGGATGAGGCTACAGAATATCTGAAGACCTTGAGTGAGCACAAGATCTTTCCAGATGCTGGAACTCTGAAAGAAATGTTCAAAGATAGTTCTCCAGAAGACGTGGTGAAATACTCTATTGAACGCGAAAAGGATAGCATAATATTCTATTATGATCTTCTGGAAATACTGGCAGATCACGAAGCTAAAGAAGCAGTAAAGAAGATTATAAAGGAAGAAAAGAAACACGTTGTGATACTGAGGGATTTGCTCAAATGAGAAGGGAAGAGCTTGAAAACTTTTTGAAAAATTTCACTGCTGAGAAAAAGAAGAGAGAAAGCCTTGACTGGGATCGATACTTCATGGTCCTGGCAGATACAGTCAAAGAGAGATCAAGCTGTATCCACCGCAAGGTAGGGGCGATTATCGTCAGGGAAAACAGGATTCTTGCAACGGGGTATAATCAGCCTCCATCGGGTTTTCCCCATTGCGATGAAACAGCCTGCATTCGTGACGCTCTTTCTGTTTCTTCAGGTGAAAACCAGGAAATTTGTTATGCCGCCCATGCAGAGCAAAATGCCATTGCTCAAGCGGCCAGATTTGGAATACCTACTGAGGGAGCAACAATCTACGTAACGCATAAGCCATGCTCAATATGTGCGAGGATACTGATAAATGCCGGGATAAAGCGTGTAGTGTATGGCTGGGATTATCCCGACCCTCTCTCGGAATTTTTATTCAAAACATGTGGTGTTACGTTAGAACAACTCAAACTTGAAGGAGGTAATCATGTCAACATCTAGATTGCTAACTTATTTGCGTCAGGACAGAATGCCCCATGTCTGGTGCCCTGGGTGTGGAAATGGCGTTATAATGAAAGCCTTTGTTGATGCAATTGACCGTCTGTTGCTGGATCCTGAAAGAATTGCTGTTGTATCGGGAATAGGTTGCTCATCGCGGGTAACGGGTTATTTGAATTTCAACACCATGCACACACTGCATGGAAGGGCTATTGCCTTTGCAACCGGGGTCAAACTCGCAAGACCTGAGTTTAAGGTGGTTGTTATGGGTGGCGATGGAGATGTTCTGGCTATTGGCGGAAATCACTTCATTCATGCGTGTAGAAGAAACATGGATCTAACTGTCGTCATCTTCAACAACAACATTTACGGTATGACAGGTGGCCAGTATTCTCCCACAACACCAGAAGATACCTATGCTTCTACCGCGCCCTATGGTAACATCGAAGATCAATTTGACACGGTGAAGTTGGCTATTAATTCGGGTGCGACCTACGTGGCACGCAGTACAGTATACCACTATGTACAGACAGTTCAATACATTCAAAATGGGCTCAAACACAAGGGGATGTCAGTTATAGAAATCATGACTAACTGCCATACGTATTTTGGCAGATACAACGGTATGCCAGAACCTGTTCAGATGCTTTCGTATTTCAAAGAAAAATCCGTTCCCCTGAAGAAGGCCGAAAAGATGCCTCCAGAAGAGCTCGATGGGAAAATAGTCATCGGTGAGTTTGTAGACATAGAAAAGGAAACCTATAATGAAAAATACGAACAGCTCAAACTGAAATTGGCATTCAAGGAGAAGGAGTGATTAACATGGCTGTGCGTCAACCCCACTCTGTTAGAATATCAGGTATAGGTGGCCAGGGAAATGTGTTGATGGGAATTATTCTCGCTGATGCTCTGGTTTCCATGGGACTGTGGGTAGTTCAAACTCAGTCGTATGGAGCTCAGGTGAGAGGCGGGCTGTCCTACTGCGATGTGCTTTTCTGCAAAGAGCCCATAGATTATCCCAAAGCGAATAATTTCAACGTGATTTACTCCATGCACCAAATTGCCATAAATGCACACATCAATCTCTTGAAACCCAACGGGATTCTTATTATAGATAGCTCTTATGTGACAGATATTCCTAAAGAGGCGTTTAGACTAACCAAGAAGATAGTCATGAAACCAATATCAAAACTAACACAAGAGCGCTTTGGTACAGCTTTGCCGTCAAACATGGTGGGCTTGGGCATCATTTCAAAGGCTTCGAAGATAGTCCAGCCAGAAGCACTTAAAAGGTCTATGAAAAAGCATATAAAAGAAAAGTACCACAAATTGAACGAAGAGGCAATCGAATTTGGCATATCATTGGTTGAAAAATCGTATACGATAAAAGAAGAATCAAGAGAATTCATTAGAGGGTTCGAATGAGGCCATTTTTAAATAGTTTTGAGTTTGCCGTAAAGGGACTCAAATATTTGGTTTTAAATGAGCGGAATTTCAGGGTACAATTTATAATAGGAATATTAGTCTTGTTGCTGGCATTTCTACTCCCACTGGAGGGATGGGAGTTTTTTTGGATTTTGTTTTCCACCTTTTTCGTTTTGAGCCTTGAAGGTCTGAATACGGTTGTTGAAGCGCTGTTGGACTTCATGGAAGAACGATATCATCGGAGAATTGAGATCATAAAAGATATTTCTGCCGGGACTGTACTTCTTGGCTCAATGTTCAGTGTAATTGTTGCAACGATTATTTTCGGCAAAGCGTTATTTGGTATTTCGAGATTTTATGGGTTCATTATTGGTATAATATTAGATAGTATTCTTTTTGGCCTTGGCCTTTTTGGAGGTGGAAAGAAGTGAGCAACCGCAATTTGCTGGCGCTGTTAGTTATGCTAGTAGTCGTGTCTATAACGAGTTTTGGCTATGTTATTATTACTTACACTATCCAGCAGGGGGATACGCTTTATTCGATTGCCAAAGAGCATGAGTTACATGTTTCTACGATTTTAGACTTCAATGACATAGAAGATCCTAAAAGTCTCAAGATCGGTGAAAAAATCGTATTTCCACAACCGGATGGATTGTTATATGAAGTGAAAAAGGGTGAAACCCTTTCGTATATAGCCAAACTGTTTTTCGCTCCTGTTGAGGACATAATAAGAGCCAACAGCATCAAAAACGGAGATATTATTGTTCCCGGTCAGAAACTGTTTGTTCCTATGGATTCAATCAACAAATATGACTACAAACCGATAGAAAGACCCTTCAGATGGCCAGTTTACGGGGTTATAAGTTCAAATTACGGATGGCGGCAACACCCCATAACCGGAAAGCTTGCCTTTCATACAGGGCTTGATATTGCTGCTCCCATGGGGGCACCGATATTTGCCGCAGCTGACGGATATGTAACTTTTGCTGGACTCAATGGAGGTTATGGATTCATGGTGGAAATACAACATGACGACGGCATGGTTACGCGATATGGCCATATGAGTCATATAAGTGTCTATGTTGGTCAGCGTGTCTTTATGGGATCGTTGCTGGGAAGAATTGGTGCAACAGGCCTCGCTACCGGCCCTCACGTCCATTTTGAGGTCAGGGATAACGAGTACAGAACCGTGGACCCGCTTTCAACTCTTCCGGCAAAAGATTTGATGTACGTTATAAGAGGATACCAGGAAGGAAATGCGGACACCGGCGGAAAATGAAGCGAATACTCGTTAGCGCCTGCCTTTTTGGAATAAATTGTACTTACAATGGTAAGAACAATCTCAATTATAGGATTTTTTCCTTAATGAATAATTTTTCTCTTATCCCTGTTTGTCCCGAGCAACTAGCAGGCTTGCCTACGCCCCGGCCAAGAGCAGAAATAACTGGCGGAAAAGGCTGGGCACCGGGTTCAAGAGTCGTAAATGAATTCGGGGTTGATGTAACAAGGGCTTTTGAAAGGGGAGCAGAAGAAACTTTGAAAATTGCAAGGCTCTTTGAAGTAGAGCTCGCAATTCTGAAAAGTAAAAGTCCTTCGTGTGGTACTCAGCATGTTTATGACGGCACGTTTAGCTCAATCCTCATTCCGGGTGTTGGAGTTACCGCCGCTCTTTTACGGGAAAATGGCATAGAGGTTCTATCTGAGGACGAAATAGAGTATTTCATTGGATCCTGAGGTGATGGAATGCGCGCTAAAAAACGAAGCAAAGGAACCCTGAGTCTTGCGGAAGAGAAAAAACTGAAAACCAGGTATAAAAAGTTCAGTTACGCCGCATGGATAACTGGTTTTTCTTCATTGGGACTGTTGCTTTTTCAGAAATATGGAGATACGCTTGCCTTTATGCATAGTGGGATGCTTTCTACCATGGTTGTTCTCTATTTTATTGGCTTTTGCATATCGCTATTCCTTTTCTTTCTTGCAGTTTCGTATTCTTTTTTGCAGGAGAAACGAAACTGGGTAATAGCAAACGCTTTGTTAATAGTAGTGGTTTTCGTGTCATTGTTCTGGTTTTCCACCGAAATACCCATTGTGGATAAACATGGGACGCTGACAGAAATAACACCACAATTTCCAAGATACACAGCACTTGGAGCTGCTTTTGGCGGAATTTTTATTGGTATAATTGCCCTGTTTAAAAGAAGAGAAAATTGAAGAAAGCACCATGCATCCACCTTCGACTAACCACGACCGGACCGGTTACGCCCTCAGACTCAGGTTGAGCACTCCTGCGGCACACGGTAAGCCTGCTTATGGCTGCTTCCTTCCGGACCTGACCAGGTTCACAGGTTCCCGTTGCGCAGGACCCAACCCTCAACATCCTTCGACGCACCGTGTTCCGACCATGATAGCCTCTGGTGGCTTTCGGCCCCGCATATGGCGGATTTCGGGTACAGGGAACCGCCAGCTCCCCGCCTAGCATGGTGCGGTTACATTATAACGCGATTTGCCTTCCACTTCAAGAGGCAGCTATTTCAGAAAAGACCTAAGAATGATGTCGTTGTAATTCTTTTTAAGTCCGGGAACTAAAATGCCTCTAAAACCCATTGATTTCAATTTTGAGTATTCTTTCTCCATCGGATCTACATTCACAGCGAGAATGGAACCGGGATTGGGCTTTAAGCTTTCGATTATTGGAATGAGTTCGTTGACAATTCCAGTGTTCAACACTCTGGCTTCTCCGTGATTGCATAATGCAGCGGAAACGGCAGGATTTATCATTACAGATGCAATTGCGAGTTTCTCATCTTTTGAGAAGCTCTGGAAATTCAATATTTTGCTAGGTTCTTTGATGAGATAATTCTCGCTACTGTGAAACTGTTCTTTCCCGGTATCAAGAACGGATTTATCGGGAATGGTAAAGATCTTTATATCGTTTTCATGCGCGAATCGTACTGCTTCTCCGTTAAAAACCCCACAAAAAGAGTTAACCCCCAAAGCAAACAATTTTCTCATAATGGAGTAATCGATGGTGAAGCTGGAAGCGTACATCAACCCCTGACTGTTGTAATGTTTATCAATGTGATTATTCATGGACACGTGGAGAATTTTGCCATTCGATAGGAAAGCTGCCACGTCACCGATTAGATCATAGAGCTTCATAAACGCAGCTGCGTTGTAAATATCTTCTGGTTCAATCCCCACCACTGGGTTTGCAAGGTGAACCTCATCGAGAAGACCGGGATAACCTTCGATTTTATACAAATAACTCCCGGATAACAGAGGAATCACATATTGAAGAACGAGATATTCATATTTCTCGGATGCAAAAAACTGCGAAAATTCTTTATGAGCAGTGGAGATATATGAAGAAATACTGTATAGCCCCTTTAGAGCTAATCTTCTTCTTTTTTGAAGCAAGATATCACCACAGTAGGTTATGTTATCTATGGCATCATCGTAATCTTGTGGATCGGTTAAGAGAACAATATCCCGATAATTTTTTATGGAAGCGGAAATCAATGCCAGTCTACCGGTATCGATGCTTAAACCGCGTTCGTATTCTAAATCAAACCTGCTACTGAGATTTGTGACCACCATATCGAAGGTTTGCCCTTGTGTTTCAGCTTTGCTTTGACTCAACCGTAAAGCCATGAGGCATAGCAGTTCATCATCAGAATGTATTTCTTCAAAAAGATCTTTAATCTTCAAGGCGTTGATCCCGGATTCTATGAGGTAATCATAACTTATAGAATCGGCAACAATCTCAGCTCCATTGGCATCGAGAAAACTGCAAAGCTCCAAAAGATTTTCACTATCATTGACAGCAATAAGAACTCTTTTTATGTTCAAATTTTCACCTCCAATCTTATTTTATCAGAAGAATTTTATTTGCGTTTGAAGGCCGAAAAATAGTATGATAAGAATCAAATGCAATTGCATTTTATATTCCCAAAAGCCGATTTGTCTTAAGGATACCATCAGATGAAAAGGAGGAAAGCAGATGGTAAAAAAAACACTGGATTTTGCCGAATCCGAAGAGGTTAAACTGGTACGCCTTCAAATAACGGATATCAATGGTACCTTAAAAAACGTTGAGCTTCCTGTCAAACGCCTGGAAGAGGCGTTGATAAAAGGTGTGATGTTTGACGGCTCTTCTATCGATGGCTTTGTTAGAATTGAAGAATCCGACATGTTGCTCTTTCCAGACCCTCGCACGGCTTCCCTTTTGCCATGGAAATCGGATTCTGAGAAGACAGTCAGGCTTATCTGCGATGTTATGCTTCCTGACGGGACTCCCTTCGAGGGGGATCCCCGATACCGATTAAGAAGAGTCGTAGACAAGGCCAAATCGTTGGGCTTTGAAGCTTTTGCCGGGCCTGAGCCAGAGTTTTTCCTGATAAATCGCAAAACCAATGATACAAAAGAAAAGAAAATAGAACTGCTGGATCGTGGTAGTTATTTTGATATGCTGCCCGTAGATAATGGTGAAGAAACGAGAAAGAATATCGTAGTTGCGCTGGAAAAAATGGGATTTGAAGTAGAGGCAGCGCACCACGAAGTAGCTCCTTCACAGCATGAAGTGGATTTCCGTTACACGGACATATTGCAGACAGCGGATAATATACAAACATTCAAATGGGTTGTGAAAACAATCTCTATGCTTAACGGAATTCATGCAACTTTTATGCCCAAACCCTTTGAAGGGATAAACGGCTCCGGCATGCACATACATCTCAGCCTCTTTTCTAAAGACAAAAACGCCTTCTATGATCCTGAAAAACCCTACGAACTGAGCGATACTGCGATTTTCTTTATTGGTGGAATTTTAAAATACGCACCTGAAATCACCGCGATCACCAATCCAACAATCAACAGTTACAAACGATTGGTACCAGGATATGAGGCCCCAGTAAATATCTCGTGGGCTCTTGGAAATCGAAGCGCGATGATAAGGGTTCCTTCAGTCAGGGAGCAAGCGACACGAATCGAAATCAGAAACCCCGACCCAACATGTAATCCATACCTCGCTTTGGCTGTCGTACTCGCTGCGGGATTGAAAGGCATTGAAGAAAAAGTCTTACCTTCTAAGCCTGTTGATAAGAACATATTTGAACTGGGCAGCGGAGAAAAACTGAAGCATAAAATAAGATTTCTACCCCATGATCTAAAAGAAGCAACGGAAAAGGCTGAGAAAAGCAGGCTCGTTCAGGAGGTTCTTGGTGATCACATATTTGAAAAGTTCATTGAAACGAAAAAACTGGAATGGGCACGCTTTATGAGGAGCGTAACTGACTGGGAGTTGGCGGAGTATATAGACTTATATTGAATTTGAGAGGTTAAAAATCAGGATTTTTTTATGAAACATTATGTTTCAACGAGTGGAGTTGTTATGTGATATAATGCTTTATCGTTATATCCCGCTTTGTCTAAGGACAAAGCCATAAGTCCATGGGAGGAGGTAAACAATGTCAGAAAAAAGAATCTACGAAACCATGTTCATCGTCTCGCCAGAACTCGATGAAGAGCAGAGAAATGCTCTTGCCGAAAAGGTAAAGAACTACATCGAAGAAAGAGTTGAGGGCGAGATCGAGAAGTTCGACCGCTGGGGAATGCGGAAACTGGCTTATCGCGTAAGAAAAGGATTTACAGAAGGCGATTACACCCTTATCCTTTTCCGCGCCGACCCCGAGAAAGTCAATGTGTTGGAAAGACTTTTCAACATCACACCTGATATCTTCAGATGGCAAACCTTCAGGAGAGAAGATCTTGAAAAGGAAAACAAGAAGAAGGAAAAAGTAAAAGACAAAGAAGCCAATGAAGCTGAAGACATTGCCGAAACAGTTGCTGAAACACCTGTTGAGCCGGCTACTGAGGAATCCGATAACACAGCAACGCCCGAGACTGAAAAAAAGGCGGAGGAGTAATCATGTCTATCAGCTACAACAAGGTGGTTCTTGTTGGTCGTCTAACCAGGGATCCAGAAATCAAATTCAGTACCAGTGGAACACAGATTTCACTTTTTACCCTTGCCGTTGATCGACCGACAAGAAGCGGCTCAGATGACAGTAGCAACACTGACTTCATTAGAATAGTCAGTTTTGGAAAACTCGCTGAATTCGCTGGCAACTATTTGTCAAAAGGAAGACTGGTCTTGGTGGAGGGTTCACTTAGAATCAGGAAATGGAAAACAGCTGATGGAGACCCGCGCAGCACAGCAGAAATAGTGGCAAATGCAATAAGATTTCTCGAAACCAGGTCCCAGGTTGAAAGCTCACCTGAGGTTGTCAATGAACCTGAAAAAAAAGAGGATCTCAGCGATGATATAACCTTCTTTGGTAGCGAACCCACTGATACCAATGGTGATGATATCCCATTTTAATCAGAAACGAGGAGGAATGAATATGAGAGAAAGAAGAAAAAGAAGGACAAAAAAGAAGTGCAGGCTTTGCGGAATGAAGGTTAACTACATTGACTATAAAAACACTTCCCTCTTGAGAGATTTCATGACAGACAAGGGAAAGATCATTCCCAAGAGAATAACTGGAAATTGTGCCAAACACCAGAGAATGGTCAAAACCGCAATAAAGCGCGCAAGACACATGGCACTGCTTCCATTTACCAAGGAATAAAAAAGGGGAGGCCAAAAGCCTCCCTTTTTTAACTGGGGGTGAAAGAGTGAAAGTCATTCTTCTAAAAGACATTCCAAAACTTGGGAAAAAGGGTGAATTGAAAGAGGTTTCGAATGGTTATGGAAGGAATTTTCTTATTCCAAGGGGATTGGCTGTTGAAGCCACATCAAGTGAATTAGCCAAACTCCGCGCCCAACGTGAACAAAGAGAGAAACGTGAAGAGATGATTCGAAGAAAAAGTGAAGAATTGCTAAAGAAAATCGTCCAAAAGCATTTTAGACTGAAAGCTAAAGCAGGATCTTCAGGAAAGCTCTTTGGCGCCATAACCAGTAAAGACATTGCTGAACTGATCTCAAAAGAATTGAAGATTGAGTTTGACAAGAAGCACATTATACTCAGTGACAACATAAAAAAGTTGGGTGAATACGAAATTGAACTAAAACTTCCTGGAAATGTGAGGGGAAAGATCAAACTCTCAATAGAAGGGTCGGAGGAGGAATAACTTGGAGTTTAAAATATATTCCAAGGCGCTTTATTCAACGTGGATTCTCTTTCGGCCAGAGCGCTTGCTTTTTGATGCCGGCGAGAGTGTCTCAAGCGTTTTGGGGAATAGTGTTTATGCAATAAGGGACGTAATTCTCACCCACGGACATGTAGATCATATAGCCGGTTTATGGGGGTTGATAAACACCAGAAATGTGGCGATGGGGGATAGAAAGAAGCCTCTTCGGATAATTTTTCCTTGTGGCAACAGAGCAATAAAGGCATATCTGGACTTTATCATCGGCATGAACCCGCGATTGAGATATGAAATCGTCTTATATCCCGTAGATCCAGGAGAGAAATTATTTTTGAGAACCGCAGGAAATTTCAAGCGCTGGCTGGTCCCATTTCGAGTTAAGCATACCCCTGGGGAAATCAGCTATGGATATCATATAATCGAAGAGAGAAAGAAACTCAAAGCTGAATTTAGGAGTCTAAGCTCTGAAGCTATAGTTGCTTTAGTAAAAAAGCACGGCCGGGAGTATATCACCGAGAATTTCACTAAGAAAATACTAACTGTGAGTGGTGATAGCTATGCGCTCCCTCCGGAGATAATCGAAGATAGCGAAACCCTGTTGCACGAATGTACCTTTCTCAATGGAAAAGACCGTAAAAATCAGAACCACTCGACTTTAGAGGAAATAGTTGAGAATGTCAGAGTGTCAAAGGGTATTAAAAGGTTGATATTGTATCATATCTCTGGAAGGTATTCAACGAGGATAAAAAGACTTTCCAAAGCTTTTATTGAAAAACTCGAGGATAGGGAGTTGAAGATTTATTTCGTTTACCCTGAGAAACTCTTTGTCCTTTAGGGGAGGCGAAAGCATGAACTATGTCGGATGGATGATTTTTGGTGTTGTTCTTCTCGTGATTGAAATACTCACTCCTACCTTTTTCTTTCTATGGTTTTCCATTGCTGCGTTTCTCTCCGGGATTTTAGCAATGTTCGGGCTCAATCTTGGCTGGCAGGTGTCAGTTTTTGCCGTTGCCAGTACTCTTCTTGTGATTTTCACCCGACCCATAGCGAAGAAGATAATGGGAGAAGCCCCGAGAAAGGTTTATGTTGAAGAACTAAAAAATGGCGTAGCGACGGTGGTGCAGGATATAGATTCAAGTAAGGGGACAGGAATTGTTAAAATCTCTGGTGAAAACTGGAGGGCGTTGTCAGTTGATCCCAAAAAAGTTATTAAAAAAGGTGAGGAAGTTGTTATAGAGCGCATAGAGGGAACAACTGTTTATGTAAGGCCGATAGAAACTGAGGCAAAGAAGGAGGGGGAAGAGATATGATAATCTGGATCATTCTTGCAGTTGTCATTCTCATCGTAGCGTCTTCAGGCATAAAAATCATCAGGCCATTCGAAAAGGGGTTGGTTGAAAGGCTTGGAAAATACAACCGCGAAGCACAAGCGGGGTTGAATTTTATCATACC
>QNAR01000008.1 GCA_003643975.1 Thermotogae bacterium
CTATTCAAACTCACTCCCCAGTAATAGCCTTCCTTACCTCCTTTGGAGCTGATAAAATTTATGAATTCTTCTACTTCAGGCCATGAGTCGTTGAAATACAGCTTGCTGTATCTGTCACTGAGATAGCCAGTAGAAAAGTTGATAAGGTTTTCACATACATTTTGTACAGAACGAACCATCGAATATTCTCTTGAACGCTTTATCGTTCGATTAAGCTGCAAGCTCATAGTAGTTAAAATTATCGAAGCGAATACCATTACAAAAAGCGTAATAGTTAATACATAACCCTTCTTATGGTTCATTGTATCCAACCACATAAAAGAGATCACTCCTTCCGGTAAGTGTGTCTCTGAGTTTTGCCGTGTATAGACTTATATTTTCATCATTCCCGGGGTGTACCATATCTACATCTTCAATGAGTTCGAACTCTGAAAGTCCCAATCTATCCAGCAAATCATTTATCGCTTCCATCGTCGTTGTAGCAGAAGGCGAATACATGAAAAAGTCAATAATGGCTGATTTAGCTGCAAGAAATCTTACCGCGTGTTGGTTTTCATTGGAGATCTCTTTTGTGTGGCTTATAACAAACATACTCGAAATAAGGAAAATTCCCACAACAAGTAAAGCAATTATTGTTTCTACCAGCGAAAAGCCTCTTCTCAAAAGAACCTCACCGCCCCATTCGTCCTTCGAGTTACTCCTTCATAGCTAAGAGTAGCGTCGTAAGTTAGCCACTGTGTCTCGCTACCAGCTGAAAAAACAATATTACTTATATGTTCTGCAATGACATTAGTTACAGTTCCATCTGGAGTTGCTGGAAAAGTATAGACAACCCTCTGCGATCCCACATCGAAAAAGATCATCTGTGTGACAGTCGCAAAATTTGTTAATCCCGTATCTGTATATTGTGGTACAGAAGTGATAAAACTAATCGTATGTTCATCGGGAATTTCTGAAAGACCATTCCAATTCCTCGAAATAATATAGTCTAGAGAAGTCTGCAATTTCGTGGCTTCTTCATCGAGAATATTAGATTTCATAATTCGCCCGCTGGTGCGAATGAAAAAAACAGTAAGCACCAGTATAGTAAGAATAACTATAGATGAAATAGAAAGTGCTGCTAAAAGTTCTGCCAAAGTCATTCCTTTGCGCATGTTATCCATCCTTTTTAAAACTCATCTAAAAATATTATATACCTTCTCACCCTTTAACCGAACCAGCGAGGAGACCCCGTAAAAAATATTTTCCCAAAAGAACGTAAACCAATAGAGTTGGAAGAGCTGCGAGTAAAGCGCCCGCCATTTGCACATTCCACTCTACTACCTTGCTGCCCGCAAGATTAACCAGTGCAACGGTGATTGGTTGTTTTGTCGGATCGCTGGTTACGGTAACGGCAAAGAGGAATTCATTCCAGATATTCGTGAACTGCCATATTATCACGACCACAAAACCGGGAAGAGAGATAGGGAACAAAACCTTCCAATAAACCTTAAAGATACCCGCGCCATCTATATGGGCTGCTTCGATAAGCTCTGTTGGTACTTCCGCGTAATAATTTCTGAAGATGAGTGTTGTGATGGGAAGACCATAGATAATGTGAAGGATAACCAGTCCCCATATGGAACCGTATAGATTGATGCTCTGAAGAAATCGAATCACAGGGAAAAGAACGCTCTGGTAAGGAATAAACATGCCAAAGAGAATTAAGGTAAACAGAAGGTTAGAACCTCTGAATTTTATCTTGGAAAGCACATATCCATTTATAGAACCTACCAACGCGGAAATAATTGTAGCAGGTATAACGAGGATAAAGCTATTTTTGAGATTTGGAGAAAGCTTTTGAAACGCTTTAACGAACCCCTGAAAAGACGCCTTCAAAGGCAAAAACCACATTTTTTCAAGGCTGACTTCCTGCAGTGGCTTAAAACTCGTAGAAATCAAAACATAAATGGGAATCAAAAAGAACAGGGTAAAAATGATCAAAAGAATGTATGTGAATAACTTGCTCACCCGACTCATTTGCTCACTTCCCTTTTCATAGATGAAACAAGGTAAGGTACGATTACAACAGCCACCATGACAAGCATGACTATGGCAATTGCAGAGCCTGTTGCGTATTTGTTAGCTCGAAAAGTCGTTTCAAACATGTAGATAGCCGGAACATCAGTAACATTGTTAGGACCACTTCCAGTCATTGAATAAACTAAATCAAAAATCTTCAAAGAGATGTGACCGAGAATAATCATTGCACTCAGCGTTATAGGTCTCAAAATGGGGAATTTGATTCTCCAAAAGATCTGCCTGCTGGTTGCTCCATCA
The DNA here is from genome assembly GCA_003643975.1 of Thermotogae bacterium. Lineage (GTDB taxonomy): Bacteria > Thermotogota > Thermotogae > Petrotogales > Kosmotogaceae > Kosmotoga_B. The sequence continues at coordinate 2,320 of QNAR01000008.1, forward strand.
ACTTTTGCCGCTTCGATAAGAGCTTGGTCGATACCTCTCAGCCCGGCAAGGTACATTGCCATGGTATAACCAGATAACTGCCAAATGGCAGCAATTATAACCGGGATTAAGGCGAGATTGAAATGAAATATTGAAACCGTACTCGTATACCAGCTCCATTGGAGAGATTCCAACCCGAGTAATTTATATAGGAGATTCATTCCCTGAGGAAATTTTGGTAAAATGCCCGGTGCGAAAATCCAGCTCCATACTGTACCCGTTACCACAAATGAAATTGCCATGGGGAAGAGAAATAAATTTTGAAAAATCCTCGATCCTTTAAGGCCCTTATCCAGAAGCACCGCTAACAAAATTCCCAGTGAAAGGCACCCCAAAATAAAAAAGAGTGTGAAGAAGAGCGTGTTCCATAGATCCGTTTGAAATCTTGGGTCTTCAAAAAGGCGAAAATAGTTTCTGAGACCCACGAAGATGTATTCACCTTTCATCAGTTTTGAAAAACTATTCCAGTTAGAAAAGGACACCCTGACAGTCCAACCAATAAACCCATATACGAAGATTCCCAAAGAAATCAAGGTTGGAAGAAGAATAAAAAAGCCTAAAAGCCTTCTACGTGTTGAACCCTTTATCTGAATCACCCCCAAAAAAGAAATAATAGGGCCCTAGGGGCCCTATGAATTATTCGAGGTAATCTTCAGCAGCGTAAGTAATTTCTCTGAGCGCTTTTTTAACATCTTTTGTGGTGATATACATATTTATCGTATCGTTTAGGGCAGTCGCAAAGCCTTCAGGGGCTGCGGAACCATGGATTATGGATGGACAAAGGGCATTTGTTGCAAAGTCATTCATTGACCAGGTAAGATAGTCATCATAAAGGCTCTTGTCAGCATCGATCCTTGCCGGAATGGATCCTTTTATCGGGTTAAAAGTATCCTGTCCCTCCACAGAAGAAATTATCTTCAGCCATTTGATGGCATTTTCTCTGTGTGGAGCGTTTTTCGGTAGCCCAAAAGTGTCCGTTACGACCATGAAGGAGCCTTTGGTGCCTGGAACCGTCATCCAGCCAAATTCCTTTCCTGGAGTCCAGCCAAGAGTCTTCAAATAGCCTTCTGCCCAATCTCCCATTACATTGAAAGCCGCTTTGCCCTCAAAAACAAGCAATGTCGCATCCTGCCAGGTGAGTGAGGCATGATTTTCGTTTATATAATTCATGAGTTCTTTGAAAATTTCAAGGGCTTCCTTAACACCCTGGTGGTCGAAGGAAGTTCGACCATTCCAGAGGCCATTGTAGTTGTATGCGCCAAGAGTCGAAAGAAGAATATCTTCAAAAAGATGGGTGGCTGTCCACTTGTTTTTATCACCCAGGGCAAGCGGAACATATCCTGCGGCTTTTATTTTCTTGAGTGCTTCGATAAATTCTGGCCAGGTTGCTGGGAGTTCTTTGATACCCACTTCCTCAAGTATTGCTTTGTTGTAGAAAACGACATTACCCCTGTGAACATTTACAGGAATAGAATAAATTTCGCCATTGTAACTGCAAATTCTCAAGATATCAGCTGGAAACTTATCCTTTATTCCCCATTGTTCCAAAAGCCCGGTAATGGGTTCCATCATACCGGTAACAACATAGGTGTCAATTAGCTCCATACCACCATGTACCTGGAAAGAATCAGGCGGATTGCCCCCAAGCATCCTTGTTTTCAACACAGCTTTTGCGTTAGTTCCAGCACCACCTGCTACAGTAGCGTTGATGATCTCAACGTCTGGATAGTACTTGTGGAAAACATCGTACAATGCAAGTAGTCCTTCTTCCTCACCTCCACCGGTCCACCAGCTAAAAATCTCCAGCTGGTTGCTGGCAAATGCTGCATAAGAAAGTAGCAAAACCACCAAAATCACAAGTACCTTCTTCATTTCAATACCTCCCCCTTTCTGTTTTCCCCGGTTGGGGTTTCCAAAATTAAGTATACTTAAAAATTAGTTGCAACCAAAGAGTAACAACGACTTGTCACAACATTTTTACAGAAAGTAGCGTTATGATTGGATGTTTGCTCTAAAAAGAGAATTAGGCAGGAAAAATTGTATAATAGTCTGGGAGGTGTTCAGGTGAATTACAGAGCAATAATGATCGGTGAAGAATTGAAAGAGCTCGATGCCTTTAATTGCTTTTCAAGCATATATGAGCTTGATTTTGATTATCTGGTGAATGTTGGAAAAGATCTACCCACATTGTTGTTCATAGATGGAGCTTCCTATGATGAAAAAGTGTTGCAAGACTGGCTTTACGCTTTTACAAATATAATTCTCATAAATAACAACCCTATCAGGGCTTTCATACTCAAAGGCTATTCTGAAGAGATTCATTTATTCAAAGGTTATTACAGAATAGTTGGAAGTCCGCGAAGTTCAAGACAGCTTGTTCAAGAAATCATCAAGCGTATTGATTCGCAGCTATCCAGAATCGTTGGGGAGAGTAAGAAAATCGTAGAGCTGAAAAAGATGCTGGTGCTTTCAATGTTTTATGATGGAAGCGTTATGATACTGGGTGAAACGGGAACAGGAAAAAACCTCTTAGCTGAGGTAATGGCTGAATTATCACCACGATGGGACAGACCCTTCTATTCTATGAATTGCGCAGCTATACCAGATACCCTTTTGGAAAGTGAGCTCTTTGGTTACAAGAAAGGAGCTTTTACCGGTGCAAATACGGAAAAAGCTGGGCTTATAGAACTGGCAAATACTGGAACGCTTTTTCTCGACGAAATTGGCGATATGCCTATGAACCTCCAGGCAAAAATATTAAGCATTACCGAAAATCGAGAGTATTTTAAAATAGGTGCTACACAACCTAAAAAAGTGGATGTGAGGTTTGTTACAGCAACTAACAGAACAGATGATACCGCACTTAGAAATGATCTTCGCTTCAGATTATCGGCGATAAAAGTCGAGCTTCCCCCATTAAGAGAGAGGAGAGGGGATATTCCGATTATATTTGACAATGTGCTCAGAGAAAAAGGATATTTGCTTACTTTTGAGAGTTTACCCAAAGAACTAAAGGAAATTTTCCTGGAATATGATTACCCCGGGAATATTAGGGAGTTACTCAATATGATTGAGGAATACCTCGCCGTGAACGCTGTGGTTTGCATGACAACAACTAAAAATCTCGAAGAACTCACGCGTTTATTAGCCGAAGAGGCGAAAATCAAATATATTACAAAAGGGCTTACTTACAAGGAGTTTTTAAACGATTTGCATAGGCGTATAACTAAAGAACTACTTGAACAACGTACAGAAAGCCTTAAAAACGATATAAACCTCGTTTCTAAAGAATTTGGGCTAACACCCAGGCGAATTCGTGATTTAATTGGAGAGTTCGGACTGAAGTGAGCCCTAAAGCGATTTCTCTCTCCACTCTGTTATGATACCTATAACCGAAGGTCCCAGATGCGTTAATACAACAGGTTCTATTGTTGATACAAAAGTTTCTACATTGTTGAAGTTGCTTTTTAGTTTTTTAAGTAGGAGCTCACTATCATCCGGACGATTCACGCTGAGTATTCTCACACTTTTCAATTCATGCCTTGCCATAGGCATAGTAGCGAGGGAGAACAATTTTTCGAGAAGCTTCTTGTTCCCTCTGATCGTTCCAGCTGCTTTCAATTCTCCATCAGATAGTTCTATTAAGGGCTTCAAATTCAACAAGCTCCCGATGAGAACCTTGGCTTTACCGATTCTTCCTCCACGATATAAGTAATCAAGTGAATCAACGGAAAAAATTATCCGGACTTTTTTGTAAAATTGATTCGCATATTCGAGCAATTCTTCGAGAGGTCGCCCTTCATCTGCGAGTTTTCTCAAACTAATAGCGAGTGAACCTAATGCGTAACTCGTGAGTTTTGAGTCTATGACTTTAACTGGTATGTCAACCATTTCGGCTGCAACCAGAGCAGAACTGTAGGTACCACTCAATTTTGCCGAGATAACGGGAACAAGAATACAATCACACTCTGCCTTGATCTTTTCAAACACTTCAAAAAAGTCATTTGGACTTGGCTGTGATGTAAGTGCGGAAAAAGAGCTATCGAGCATCTCTTTACTATATTCTTTTGGGTCGATTTCAATGGCTTTAGTGTACTTGCCATCTCTGTTGATATAAAGCGATACAAGGTGGATATTGTACTTCTCAAGTACCTCAGGTTCAAGAGAACAGGTGCTGTCTGTGACAATACCGCATTTCAAAATACCACCTCCCGAAGGTGTAAATGCAATAAAATGCCAGCTTTAACTTTGGTTAAAACGTTCGAAATATGTACATATTAGCGAGATTAAGTACGAAAACTGTACGCAAAAAGAATATGCTGTATAATTTATTCATAAGATGAGGAGGCGATAAATTGCCAGTAAGGAAAATACATATTCCGCAGGAAGTAGAAATGAGCGAGCTCTTTGGTGAGTACGACCGCAAAGCTCGTTTCCTTCAAAGAAAGTTCGATGTTAAGTTATCTATAATTGGGAATGAAGTGTGGATAAAGGGAGAAGATTCAAAAATTATTGAAATTGTGAAAGATATCGTTGATGAGCTCATAGAAATGAACACTGACGGACATCTAGTTGACTGGAGAGAATTTGAGTACCTTGTTGAACAGCATGAAATAAAGCAAAAGGAAGAAACGGGATTCGAAGGTTACTACAAAGAAATTAAAGGGACCAGCGTTCTCACCAATACGATAAAACCTAAAACGGTGGGTCAGAAGAAATACATCGAGACTATGAGAAAAAACGATATTGTTTTTTCAATAGGTCCAGCAGGCACTGGAAAGACTTATCTTGCTGTTGCTATGGCTGTGGACTTTTTGAAATCTGGAAAGGTACAGAGAATAATCCTCACAAGGCCCGCGGTTGAAGCAGGTGAAAAGCTGGGTTTTTTGCCTGGAACACTTTCTGAAAAAGTGGATCCTTATCTTCGCCCGTTATATGATGCTCTCATGGATATGCTTCCCATGGATAGACTGAGTTATTATAAGGACAATGGCATTATAGAAGTTGTACCATTGGCCTATATGAGAGGTCGAACTCTGAACAACTCTTTTATTATACTTGATGAAGCCCAGAACTCCACTTATCAGCAGATGAAGATGTTTCTAACAAGAATAGGCTTTAATTCACGAGCTGTTGTCACCGGCGATATAACCCAAATAGATCTTGAGAGGAATCAAAATTCCGGGCTCGTATTAGTTCAAAAAGTGCTGAAAAACATAGATGGGATTTCCTTTGTGTACCTTACTGAACAAGATGTTGTGCGAAATCCGCTTGTGAAGGAAATAATAAAAGCGTACGACATCTACGAAAGAGAGGAAAGAAGTGATGAAAAAAGGGATTAAAAAGAAAAGTCGTGCAAAGTCCTTTGAATTAGAAACCATCACCAATTATCTGCTCTTTCCAATCTTGATGGTGCTCCTGACGAATGTGTTTTACCTTAATTGGCCATCGAATCCCTTCATATCTTTTACTGGTTCTATAATTTTCTGGTACCTTTTTGCCGAAACCAGTTTCAAGCGTAGCAATTATTTCAAACTGCACAGAACATACAGATATGTCGCTTTTTCTGTTATAACAATGGGAATTATTCTCAATGCGGCGTTTTCTTATTTCTTGTCTCCGAACTATGTAGTGAGCCTTTCACCGATTTTTCTTTGCGTAACTATTTTGACCATTTTAATGGGTTACGAGGAAGGTCTGGCTTCCGGGCTTTACCTTGCTTTTATGACTACTACAATCAACAACTTTTCCATTGAGGATTTTGTCATTCTTTCAGTAGTTGCGCTTTTCTCAGCCCTTTTAACCCGGAAGATTCTAAGGAGGATAAACATAGCACGTGCCGGGTTTGAAGTAGGTATAATATTTCTATCGATAAGGATTATCGACTATCTTTTCAATATGAAATTCAATACAATGGATTTGGCATTCTCGTTTTTGAATCCGGTAATATCTTCTATAATCGCTGTGGGTATTATTCCATATATAGAATACGTAAGCAGGATATATTCGGATGTTGGTTTGTTGGAGCTTGGAAACCTATCTCACCCGCTCTTAAAAGAACTCTCTTTGAACGCTCCCGGCACTTATTATCACAGTGTGGCTATTGCCAACCTTGCTGAAGCAGCTGCAGAGATGATTGGTGCGAATGCCGTATTAGCCAGAGTCGCATCGTATTTTCACGACATTGGCAAATCCAGAAGGCCACAGTATTTCACAGAGAACCAGCGTGAAATCAATCCCCATGATGGCTTAACGCCTTCCATGTCGAGTCTTGTTATCAGCGAACATGTTAAGCTCGGTGTGGAGCTGGCGAGAAAATATAGACTCCCCCTGCTGGTTGAGGATATTATCAGGGAACATCATGGTACACGTGTGAAAAAGTATTTTTATCACAAAGCGAAAAGCTTTGGAGATGCAAATATTGAAAATTTCAGGTATCCAGGTCCCAAACCTCAGTTTAAGGAATCGGGAATAATTATGCTGGCAGATTCTGTGGAAGCTGCTTTTAAGAGCCTTAAAGATCCATCACTTGGGAAGATAAAAGAACTGGTGGAAGATATTGTAAACGGTATTTACAATGAAAGGCAACTTGATCAAAGCGGTCTTAATCTCAGCGATCTTGAAGAGATAATAGATGCCTTTACTCGTGTATTGGTAAACACCAGTCAAAGCCGAATTGAATATCCAAAGGAAAAGGTGGAAAAGGTGGTGATTTCTGATGAAAATCGTAATAGAAAACCGAACAGCAAAGATAATCGATCTTGAAAAGCTTGAGAATTTGATAAAAAATGTAGTTGTCAATGAATTAGGGAAAGAACCTGATTCCGAACTGGATATTATGCTCACTAACGATGCCGAAATTGCGAGCTTGAACGCAAAATATAGAAAAAAGGAAGGTCCTACCGATGTCCTTTCCTTTGAGTATGGGCTTGATGAGGATGTTATTGGGGATATTATGGTTTCTCTGGAGACCATTGAACAGCAGGCAAAAAGCTACGGAAACAGTTTTGAAGAAGAACTAAGTTTGATGTTGATTCATGGTTTACTGCACATTTTGGGTTATGACCACGAGGCTGATGATGAAGAAGCAAAGGTGATGTTTCAGCGTCAGCAAAAATACTTTGATAAATTCGTTAAGGAGGGATAAAGTGTCAGTAGTTAGACCTTTCAAAGCGGTAAGACCAAAACCCGAATTGGTAGAGAAAGTAAGTTGTCCTCCCTACGATGTTGTGAGTTATGATGAAGCGAAGGAATATGGCAGAACACCTGAAAGCTTCATGCACGTTATTAGGGCGGAAATAGATCTTCCATCTGATGTTCCGCACTATGGTGAACCCGTCTATGAAAAGGCACGAGAAAATCTGGTGAAAATGATGGAATCTGGGATTCTCGTCATGGAAGAAAAACCTGCGTATTATATTTACTGGCAGAGAATGGGAGAGCATACTCAAACAGGTGTAGTGGGTTGTGCTTCAGTGGATGAGTATCAATCAGGAGCTATAAAGAAACATGAACTTACCAGGCAGGACAAAGAAGATGACAGAGCAAGACACGTGTACACTGTTGGCGCAAACACGGGACCTGTTTTTCTCACTTTCAGGGCTGAAAAGGATTTTGATAACCTCCTCAAGGAATTAACGACAAAATTAAACCCTCTTTATGATTTTACGGATGAAAAAGGTGTTCAGCATAAAGTATTTCCTGTCTATGAACAAGAGAATATAGAGAAAATCAAAAGGGCATTTGATAGAATTCCTGCACTTTACATAGCCGATGGACATCATAGAGCTGCATCGGCTTCAAGGGTAAGAGAACTAATGAAATCAAAAAATCCCAATCACACCGGGGAAGAAGAATATAACTATTTCCTCTCAGTAATCTTTCCACATTCTCATTTGCAGGTCTTGGATTACAATAGGGTTGTTAAGGATCTCAACGGTCTTGCAGAAGGTGAATTCTTTGAAAAGCTGAAAGAGGCTTTCGAGATAGAACTTGCTCCAACCTCTCATTATAAACCCTCTCAGAAACATGAATTTGGTATGTATCTGTCAGGCAAGTGGTATGTACTGCACGCCAAAGAAGGTAGTTTCAATGTTTCTGACCCAGTAGCAAGTTTAGATGTTGCCATACTCCAGGAAAACCTTCTTAAGCCCATTCTTGGAATTGAGAATCCGAGAAAGGATCCGAGGATAGATTTTGTGGGTGGTATAAGAGGACTGAAAACTCTTGAAGATAGAGTAAACAACGGATGGGCAGTGGCATTTGCCATGTATCCCACCTCTCTTGAAGACCTCATGGAAGTGGCTGACAATGGAATGGTTATGCCACCAAAATCTACGTGGTTTGAACCTAAATTGAGAAGCGGGCTTTTTGTCCATTTAATAAAATGAAAACCGCTGTGCTGATTGTTGCTGGAGGAGAAGGGAAGCGTTTTGGCTCCCCTCTCCCTAAGCAATTTGTGAAACTCTCAGGAAAAGAAATTTTTATAAGGTCTGTGGAGCTCTTTTTTTATTCCCCATTTGTTGATCGAGTGGTGCTTATATTGCACCCAGCTTGGATTGAAAAAGGAATTGCGCTCCTGAAAAGCTATGGATTAAATGGGGTAAAAGTGGTTCCAGGAGGAAAGAGCAGGCAGCAATCAGTGTTCAACGGTTTAAATACATTACGACTATTCAATCCTCAAAGGGTAATGATTCACGATGCAGCACGTCCCCTTTTTAACGCAAAACAGATTGAAGAGATATTGAAGCTCGTTGAGCCTAAGAAGGGGGTTGTTATCGCCGAAAAAGTTACCGATACTATTTACCAAGTGGAAGAGAACCATCTTTCCCGCACACTTGACAGAACAAAATTATGGAAAGCTCAAACTCCACAGTGTTTCTTCTTCCAGGAAATTCTTGAGGCGCACAAACTCGCTTTGAAGGATCATTTTGAAGAAGCAACAGATGATGCTACTCTCTACGCAAAATACGTTGGTGAGGTATTTCTTTTAAGTCCCCTTTCACTAAACTTAAAAATAACCACACAGAATGATCTTCAAATCGCCGAATTATACCTTAAAGAGCTTGGTCGATAATTTCTTTAAGAATTTTTTCAATATCTGCGCCATCGTTGAAATGAATTGCTTTTATACCAAGTTCCCTTGCTGAAAGAACATTTGCCTTTGTGTCATCGACAAAAGCAGTTTCTGCAGGGCTGGCTCCTTCAGCCTTCAGGATTGTAATGTAAAACGCCTGATCTGGTTTAGAGTAACCAATGATATTTGAGGCGTATATTCTGTCAAAGACCTCAAGGTCTTCACGATTTTGCATTATTTTATAGTGCGGTTCAATAGTATTTGTACCTGCTACTACTCTATATTTCGTTTTTAGCTTTTGAATTAAATCATAGGTTTCTTTTTTCAAAGAAGGTTTGAAGTACTTTCCCCATAGTTCTTCCGTGACCCTTATACCAGAAACATCTTGAAATCTTTTCCAGAATTCGACAGCGGATATCTTTCCACAACTCAATTCGTTTAAACCAGATAACTTCGCATACTTTATGAATTGTTCTTTGCTTATGCCCAATTCTTTAGAGATTTTTGGAGTTACATCGGCATCGTCGTAGAAAACGCCTCCAAGGTCAAAAATTACCAGCTTTGTCATCTGTTATCACTCCTATTTATGAATTCTCTTAACAGCTTTTTTGCAGTAGGTGTAGCTGCAATACCACCCTCTCCAGTTTCTTTGAGTGATTCCGGTAAAGAACGTCCAATCTTTCCCATTGCTTCGGCTACTTCATCAAAGGGTATGAGCGACTTTATGCCCGCAAGTGCCATTTCAGCCGCTGTGTAGGCAATTGAAACTCCAAAGGCATTTCTTTTCACACAAGGGACCTCTACAAACCCACCCACAGGATCACATACAAGTCCCATTAGAGATTTTAGAGCAAGGGCTGGGGCTGAATACAGTGCTTCATAATTGGTACTGTCGGTAATGTAAACTATTATAGATGAAGCCATAGCAGTTGCAGTGCCAATTTCAGCCTGACAGCCAGCAACTGCACCAGAAATGGAAGCCTTTTCCTTTATACATTCTCCAACGGCTCCTGCTATTACAAGGGCTTGACTAAGCTTAGTAATACTAACATTATCAAATCGTTTCAGGCTCAATACAATGCCAGGTACAACACCACATGCTCCAGCAGTAGGACAGGCAACTATTTTTCCCATGGATGCGTTGTGTTCTGCCATTGAAATTGCAACTTCAAGTGCATAAAGCAACCGCTCGTTGAGAAATTTTGGGGTGTAATCCCTGAGTTTTTCAGCAATGTTTCCAGTCCAGCCTGTTAGCGAGGGAACCGATTCTTTTCTGCGCTCTTCATAAGCCTTCAGCATAGCCATTATCATTTTTTTTGAGAAATCGAGGGGCTCTTTTGAGGAAGCTCCGCTTTCCAACATATACCAATTAGCAATGATTTCATACAAATCTGTGCCGGTACTTATAGCGGTATCGATAAGTTTTCTAAAATCCATAGAGATACTCCTTTTCAATTATCCACTAAGGTTGGCGATTATAGGCAAATAAGCTACATATAGCACAGGATCTAATCTATTTATGAAGGATAACAGTTCATTACCGGGCACGTTATCAAGCTCGATTATACAGGTAGCTTCATTCTTCAACCTATTCGTTCGTACCAGGAACAAATTGCTAATATTCATTCCTTTTGTACTAATAGCTTCAACGATTTTTGAAAGAGCGCCAGGAGTATCGAGATTTTTTATAATCAGTGTAGGATATATTCCAGAAATGTTCATTGGAGCACCATCGATTTCTGTTATTTCTATACAAGCCCCTCCCGTAGAAGCCCCTATTAAATAATGTGTTTCGGTGTCTGAGCTTCCCGATATCATAACTGTGTTGGGATGTCTGCCTTCAAATGAATCGCTATAAAAGGCAATATCTATACCCAAGGAACGTGCGATTTCAAGTGAAGAGCGAATTTCTTCCTGCCACTCAAAATAGCCGATAACACCGCCCACAAGTGCACGATCGGTTCCATGCCCTTTGTGGCTGCTGAACAAAGATTTGTTGAGCCTGAATTCAACTTTTCTCAGGGCTTTCCTGTTTGCCGGAATTTCGCTGAAAAGACATCTGAAGGCTCTTCCGAGTCTCACCATTCCAGCGGTATGGGAACTCGATGGACCAATGATTATGGGCCCAATCACGTCTAAAATCATCTCAAATACCTCCAAAAAAGGCGCGGGAAAACTCCCGCGCCTTTTTGTCCAAATTTATCAAAGATTGTAAAAGGAGCTTATACCAGCAAACACAGCAACTTCTCCCAATTCTTCTTCAATCCTGAGAAGCTCATTGTATTTGGCGATTCTTTCACTTCTGGAAGCAGACCCCGTTTTGATCATGCCAGAATTCGTGGCAACTGCGAGATGAGCTATAAAGGTGTCTTCAGTTTCACCGGATCTGTGTGAGATCACACAACTCATTCCACGCTTTTGCGCGTATTCTATGGTTTCAAGAGTTTCCGTTACAGAGCCAATTTGATTTAGCTTAATGAGAATAGAGTTAGAACACCCAAGCTCTACGCCCTTTTCTAATCTTTTTAGATTCGTCACGTAAATATCATCACCAACGATCTGAATCCTATCGCCAAGTCTTTTATTGAATTTGCTGAAAGCATCCCAGTCTTCTTCGTGGAAAGGATCTTCAATGCTGAGTATGGGATATCTGTTAACCAGATCTTCGTAATAAGCTATAAGCTCTTCAGCGGGCATTTCTTTTCCGTCAACAAGATATACACCCTTTTCTTCATCAAAGAAGGAATCTGCGGCACTGTCCAGGGCAATGTAGATTTCTTCCCCGGCTTTGTAACCTGCTGCTTCAATGGCCTTTATGATATATTGAATGGCTTCTTCATTACTACCGAGGTTTGGTGCAAATCCACCCTCATCACCAACAGCGGTAACATGTCCATTTGATTTGAGGAGTTTCTTGAGATTGTGGAATGTTTCCACTCCAGCCCTGAGGGCTTCTCTGAATGTATCAAAGCCCGCCGGGACTATCATGAACTCCTGGATGTCAAGGTTGTTATCAGCATGCTTGCCACCATTGACGATGTTCATAAAGGGAACGGGTAACTGCCTTGCATAAGCACCACCAAGATATTTATAGAGAGGCATGTCAAGGTAACTCGCGGCGGCTCTTGCTACTGCCATGGAGACACCAAGAATCGCATTGGCACCAAGCTTGTCTTTATTTTCAGTTCCATCGAGTTTCAATAAAGCATTGTCAAGAGATATCTGGTCAAGTGCATTCATGCCAATGATCTCGGGAGCGATTGTCTCGTTCACGTTATCAACGGCTTTGAGTACCCCTTTCCCAAGGTATCTCTTTTTGTCACCGTCTCTGAGCTCAAGTGCTTCGAACTTTCCAGTAGATGCACCCGATGGGACCATTGCACGGGCTGACGTACCGTCGTCAAGCCAGACTTCAACCTCGACAGTTGGGTTTCCCCTTGAATCAAGCACTTCTCTTGCCATTAAATCAACTATTTGAGCATACATTCAACCACACCTCCTAAAATTAATCAGGTAAAACCAATGTTCCTGTTTTCTCGCCTATTATAGCACTTAACAGACTATTGGGAACAAAGAAATTTATAACAATCACGGGTTTTTTATATCTTTGGCAAAGCGAAAATGCTTCCTTATCCATTATTTTTAGCCCTTTTTCTATGGCTTCTTTGAAGGTTATCTTGCCAATCCGGTTGGCATCGGTGTACAGTTTCGGATCTCTATTGTATACTCCATCAACCTTTGTCGCCTTAATGAGTACATCGGCGTCAATTTCAATGGCGCGGATTGCCGCAGCTGTATCTGTTGTGAAATATGGAAGCGTCGTGCCACCTCCAAAAATAACCACGTGGTTTGTCGCAAAATACCTTTCAATCAAATCGTATTTGTGAGGTTCAAAAGACGGAGAGTTGACATTGGATGAAATTGCCACTGCTTTTATCCCGTTGTTCACGAGAATTTCTTTCAGGTATATGGCGTTGATAAGTGTTCCGAGCATCCCGATTTGGTCTGCAGCCTTTGCGCGAAGTGCTGACAGTTCAGCCCCACGGAAAAGGTTTCCAGCACCGATGACAATACCCATTTCGACACCATGTTCTACAACACTTTTCAGTTCGCCAAGTAGATAATCTATCCTGTCTTTTATAAATCCCTTATTACCTTCACCACTAAAGACTTCACCACTCAATTTCAAGAGGACTCTCTTATACATATCGAACCTCCCAAAAAAAGAGGTGAGCAATGCTCACCTCCATAATGTTAATTAGAGCCGCCTCCGAGTTCCCATCTGACAAAGCGGCTTACCTGAATATTTTCACCCGTTTTAGCAATCAAGTCAACAATGAGTTCTTTTATGGTCTTGCCCTTTTCAAAGACATATTCCTGCTCAAGAAGGCAGTTATCCTTGTAAAAATTTTCCATCTTGCCTTCGATTATCTTTTCGATAACATTTTCAGGTTTACCAGAATTCTTCATCTGTTCAGCATAGATTTCCTTTTCCTTTGCTATCACATCTTCCGGTACATTTTCTCTTGCTACCCATCTTGGGGCCATGGAAGCTATTTGCAAAGCGAGTTTATGAGCAAGCTCTTTGAATTCCTCTGTTCTTGCTACAAAATCGGTATTGCAATTCAGTTCCAGCAAAACACCAAGTTTGTCATTATGATGAATGTAAGAATAAATGATGCCTTCACCTGTGGCTCTCCCGGCTACTTTGTCCGCTTTCAATGCGCCTTTTTTTCTCAGATACTCCTTTGCTTTCTCAAAATCGCCATCAGTTTCGATTAGAGCTTTCTTACAGTCGAGCATCCCTGCTCCTGTCATATCTCTCAATTCTTTCACCATTGAGGCAGTGATTCTTTCAGCCATTTTTGCTCCTCCTTTATCAGACAATTAAGTATTCTCTTTAGGATTATAACGCATGTATCACATTTGAGATTTCAAAGAAGTTAAACACATAATCCGACTATGCCTTCGCGTCAAAAATACAAAGTTTTAGACAACGCAAGATCTATGATGGGAGCATTATCCGTGTTTTTTCTTGAAAGCCCGTACCACATATTCGGGAACCCAGGGTGATACATCACCACCAAATTTGGCAACTTCTCTGACAATAGTAGAAGAGATAAACGAGTATTTAGAGTCAGTCATGAGAAATACCGTTTCCAAATTCGGGCACATGGCTTTGTTCATATGGGCCATTTGCAGCTCGTATTCAAAATCAGAAACAGCTCTAAGTCCTCTTACGAGAATGGTAATTTCATTCTTTCGTGTATATTCCACAAGAAGACCGTCGAACATCTCAGCTTTCACGTTACTATATTTTTTGATGGCTTCCTTTGCCATGCTAAGACGTTCTTTCCAATTGAAGAAATAGTCTTTGTTTATATTGTTCATTATCAGCACAGTAACTTCGTCAAAGATTCTGGAAGCTCTGTTGAGAATGTCTAGATGGCCAAAGGTTATTGGATCAAAAGATCCAGGATACACCGCCCGCTTCACTTAGCATCACCCGAAGGAGAGTCACCAAGCATTTCTTGTGCCTCCTCAGTATTCTGACCTGATTTTATTTTTTTAGAAAGGTCCACAATATCCTTCAATGTCATATTCCCCAATTCTCTCATCATGGCTTTGTAGAGCCTCACCCACACATATTTGACAACACAGTTAGGATCAATATCACATTCTTCATCAGATTGCAGGCAAACATAGGAATTCATTGGTCTATCGAGTTTTAAGATCACGGCTTTTAACTTTATTTCTTCAGGTTTCTTCGCAAGGGTGTACCCACCGTATCTTCCTCTTGTCGATTTAACAAAGCCGGCTTCTCTCAATTCAGCAAAAATCTTTTCAAGAAAATCCCTGGGAATATTGTTCTTTCGTGCAATTTCAGAAAGTGATGTTACTTCCTCCCCATTTTCGGAAGATGTTGCAAGTTCCTGCAATGCCCTTAAAGCATAACTGCTCTTAATCGTGAATCCCATTTTCTACACCTCATTTTCCTCTAATTCTTCGGTGCCTAGAAGGGCTTCTACAAACTCAGCGGCGTCGAAAGGTTTCAAATCATCTATGGCTTCACCCACACCAATGTATTTTACAGGTATTCCAAGCTCCTTTACAATGGCAAATACAATTCCACCTTTAGCTGTGCCATCAAGCTTCGTCAAAACAATGCCTGTTATTTCAACGGCATCCATGAACTTTTTTGCTTGAACAAGGCCATTTTGTCCGGTGGTCGCATCAATCACCAGAAGAACTTCGTGAGGAGCCTCCGGAATGACTTTTTTAACGACGCGATGGATTTTTTTGAGCTCTTCCATCAAATTATGCTTGGTGTGAAGCCTTCCGGCAGTATCAATAATCACGATATCCTTTGACTTGCTTTTTGCATGGCTAACCGCATCGAAGGCAACTGCTGCTGGATCTGCCCCCTGACCTTGACTGATAAAATCGGCACCCATTCTTTCACTCCATAGTCTCAATTGCTCAACAGCAGCTGCTCTGAAAGTATCACACGCTGCAAGTACAACCCTGTTTCCTTGTTCCACAAATAGTTTTGAAAGTTTCCCGATCGTTGTTGTCTTTCCGGTGCCGTTTACACCAACAACAGATATCACCAATGGTGGATTTTCAACAATTGGCTCAGTATGATTCATCTTCAGCAAATCATTTAGAATATCTTTTAGGGCTTCAATTGGGCTATCGTAATCACCGGATTTTTCTTTTAACTGCTCAATAACATCGCTGGCTGTTTCTACACCCATGTCAGACGTAATCAAAAGCTCTTCGATTTCTTCAAGTGTCTCTTCATCAAGCTTTTTAAATTTGAGAAGTTTTCTTACCTGCTTAAATATGGATTCTCTTGTTTTCTTCAATCCTAGCTTCATTTTTGAAAAGATTCCCATTATCTTACCTCCAGAAAATCTCCTTGGGCATATTCGTCCAAGAGTTGTGCGATTTTTTCAAGAACTTCTGTGTATTTCTCATCGATTTCAACATCTTGCGCTGGGGAAGTGCGCAATTTTAACTCCAGCTTTTGTTCCTTCAACTTTCTTCCTACCGTGATTCTCAAAGGTATACCAATGAGATCGGCATCTTTGAATTTGACCCCAGGCGAAATATTCCTGTCATCTAAAAGCACTTCATAACCTCTTTCTTGAAGAATTGCATAGAGATCTTCACTAACTTTCATGATTTGCTCGTCAGACGTGTTAAGGGCCGATATTACTATCTGAAATGGCGCAATAGAAAGAGGCCAAATAATTCCGTTTTTATCGTGCAGCTGTTCAACACTCGCACTGAGGGTTCTTGAAACACCCCACCCATAACAGCCCATGATGTAGGGCTTGTTATCGCCGTTTTCATCGGTAAAATACCCGTTCATCTTTTCGGAATATTTCGTGCCGAGCTTGAAAATATGACCGAGTTCAATGCCTTTGGTGCTCATAAGTGGCTTGCCACACTTTGGGCAGGGATCCCCAGCTTGAACCATTTTTAGGTCAGCCCACCTGTTTATTTCAAAATCTCTTTCATAGCAAGCGTTGATGTAATGTGTTCCTTCTTTCATACCACCTACAACAAAATTCATCAACGGCTTTACAGTATAATCCGCAACGATATCAACACTACCGGGTATTCCAATAGGCCCGATAAAGCCTATCGGCACACTAAAAGATTCGAAAACTTCCTGCGGTTCTGCAAGCCGGAGGCTTTGATCGCCCAGATGCGCCTTCAACTTGGACTCATTTAGCGTCATATCGCCCCTGATAAGTACCATAACATACCCCTTTTTGCTATGGTAAAGCAGAGACTTAACTATGTCGGATGGCTGTTTTCCCAAAAAAGCTGCGACTTCTTCCACGGTTCGCACCCCCGGGGTTTCAACGCGCTCAAGCGATAGCATTTGTTCTGTTGAGCGCTTTAGGGTTGGAACCAAGTATTCTGCTTTTTCATCACTGGCAGCATAGCCACAGTCACAATAAAGCAGTGTTGATTCTCCACTTTCAGCGAGTACATTGAACTCATGAGATTCGTTTCCGCCAATCGCACCGGAATCAGCTTCAACCACAAGATATTTTAAACCAATTCGCTTCATAATACGGGAGTATGCACTGTGGAATTTTTTGTAAGCCTCATCCAATGATTCCCAGCTGGTGTGAAAGCTGTAAGCATCTTTCATGATGAATTCCCTTGCCCTCATCAATCCAAATCTCGGCCTGATTTCATCACGATACTTTACAGCAATTTGATAAAGAGAAAGCGGAAATTGCCTGTAAGACCTGAGCTCACTTCTTAAAAGGCTCGTTATTATTTCCTCATGTGTGGGGCCGAGGGTAAAATCCCTTTTATGGCGGTCTTTCAACTTCATCATCTCTGGACCGTAATCATCCCATCTTCCCGATTCATGCCATAGTTCTGCGGGCTGTATAATAGGAAGCAAAGATTCCTGGCAGCCAATTCTATCCATTTCTTCCCGAACTATATTTTCGATCTTCTTCAACACCTTGAGCCCTAAAGGTAAATATGCATAGACACCTGCAGCAACTTTTCTAACAAATCCTCCGCGTATGAGCAATTTGATACTGATTAGATCAGCATCGGAAGGGGCTTCTCTTAATGTGGGAGCGTATAATTCTGTAAATCGCATCCAAAACTCTCCTTTCAATTCAATTATGACTCTTTATATCGGTGAAATTATAGCATCTTCTGGTGGACTTTTCTCGATTCTGATATAATGTATAAGATAAGAGATAGACCTGAAAGGAGGAATATTATGAATGTTCAAGAAGTTATTCAAGAAATGAACGAATACGTTTCAAATGTAAAAAAGTCAGCTAAATTTCTTCTCGAAAAAGTTCAAAAACCCCCAAAAATAGCAATTATATTGGGATCAGGACTTAGTGGAATTGCAGAGAGTTTAGAAAATGCCTTGTCAATTTCCTATGCAGAAATACCTGGATTTCCGCTTTCAACCGCACCGGGTCACAAAGGTGAATTGTCGTTTGGTGAAATTCATGGATATCCTGTAATGCTGATGAATGGAAGGTTTCACTATTACGAGGGCTATGATATGAAAACGGTAACGTTTCCAATAAGGGTTATGCAAGAACTTGGTGTAGAGATACTGATTGTAACCAATGCTGCTGGTGGGCTCGACCCTGATTTTGAAATTGGTCATCCGATGCTTATTAAGGACCAGATCAATTTCATGGGGTTAAATCCTCTAATAGGCCCAAACGTTGAGGAATGGGGCCCCAGATTTCCTGACATGAGCGAAGCATATGATAAAGAATTGCGTTCTATTGCTTTTCTTGCGGCGAAAGAGCTTGGTATAGGAGTTTATGAAGGTGTATATGTTGGGGTGTCAGGCCCAAGCTTTGAAACACCAGCTGAGTTGAAAATGTTGAGGAGCTTTGGGGCAGATGCAGTTGGGATGTCAACTGTTCCAGAGGTCATTGTAGCAAGGCATGCTGGGATAAAGGTCTTGGGTATGTCAGCCATAACAGATAGGGCTGTCTCTGATGACCTTAAACCTTTAACGGCGGAGGAAGTAATTGAAGCCGCGAACAAAACTGGTAAGCAAATGGCAAAAATAATATTGAGATTTATAAGCAAGCTTGACTAAAACCTGAACAGGGGGATGCCAATGTACGACTTTAAAGCTGTTGAAAAAAAATGGCAGGATTACTACGAAAGAGAAAAACCTTATGAGGTAAATCTGAAAGATGCAAAAAAGCCTTTTTATAATCTCATGATGTTTCCGTATCCATCTGCTTCCGGGCTTCACATCGGGAATATGTATTCTTTTATTGGATCCGATGTTTATGGCCGCTACATGAGGCTGAAAGGCTATGATGTTTTTGAACCTATTGGTTTTGACGCTTTTGGCATTCATAGCGAGAACTATGCTCTGAAAATTGGCAAACATCCTGCAAAATTGACTCCCAAAAGTATAGAGTATTTCAGGGAAAAGCAGTTGAAGAAAATTGGAAACATCTTTGACTGGCGTAGTGAGGTAAATACCTCGGATCCCGAGTATTATCGCTGGACCCAGTGGATCTTTTTAAAGCTCTACGAAGCTGGCTTGGCCGAGAAACGCGAATCCACCGTCAACTGGTGTCCATCCTGTAAAACCGTTCTTGCTGATGAACAGGTTATTGAAGGAAAATGTGAAAGATGTGGTACAGAAATCACAAAACGCCAGATGAGTCAATGGTTTTTCAAAATCACGAAGTACGCTGATCGATTACTTGAAAATCTCGGCAAACTCGATTGGACCGAAATCACCAAAAACATACAGAGAAGTTGGATTGGTCGCTCCAGGGGTGCGACAATTGCTTTCAAGGTCGAGGGGAAAGACGAATACATAGAAGTGTTCACCACAAGACCCGACACTGTTTACGGAGTCACTTATCTTGTTCTCGCACCGGAGCATGAAATGACTAAATCGTTGATAAAAGACGATCAAAAGCCTATCTTTAATGAATTCTTGAATATTGTGAATAAGATGGACGAGGCTACCAGGACATCAATAAAAAGGGAGAAAAATGGCATATTTACTGGTAGTTTTGCGCTGCATCCTCTTACGGGCAACCGTATTCCCATTTGGATAGGTGATTACGTTCTGGCGGAGTACGGAACCGGTGCCGTAATGGCGGTACCAGCCCATGATGAGAGGGACTATGTCTTTGCTAAAAAATATGGCCTGGAGATCAAAC
>QNAR01000009.1 GCA_003643975.1 Thermotogae bacterium
TCCACCATGAATGAGCCAAATGTAGTAGCCAATTTGGGCTATTTTCAGAGGCCTTCGGGCTTTCCGCCTTCGGTTATAGACCCGGTGCTCTGGAAAAAAGCTTAAGACAATGAAATAAAAGCGCATAACCTTGCGTATGAAGCGATGAAAGAATATACCCATAGACCTATTGGAGTCATTTATGCGTTTCACTGGATAGATGGCGATGGCAGTGCCGATGAAGCTAACAATCTACTGAATTGGTATTTTGTAGATGCTGTAAAAGATAAGATCGATTTCATAGGCATCAACTACTACACGCGGTCCTTCGTAGAGAGAAGAGAGCCGATACTCAAAGCAGGAGGATTTACAATTAGCTGGAAGAGTTTGTCCGGTTATGGCTTTGCATGTAAACCAAATACCCTTTCAAAAGCAGGATTGCCTGTTAGCGATGCGGGCTGGGAAATTTACCCGAAAGGCCTTTACAATATCACTAAAGCCATCTGTGAAAGATACAAAAAGCCCGTGTATATAACTGAAAATGGCATTGCTGATAATAAAGACCTTCTGAGACCTTATTATCTCCTATCTCATCTTGCAGCTATCGAAAGGCTGCTTGAAGAGGGGTACGACATTCGTGGCTATTTACACTGGTCTCTAACGGACAATTACGAATGGGCAAAGGGATTTTCCCTGAGATTTGGACTGGTTCATGTTGACTATGACAAAAAACTTTTCACTCCAAGACCCAGCTTTTTCCTCTTCCGCGAAATAATACGCAATAGAACAACGAATAGGTTCAATGCCTTTCTAAAAGTGCCTTTTGATCTTTTAGAGTAGGAGGGTTTTCTGTGGTTACCATAAAAGATGTGGCAAAAGAAGCTGAGGTTTCAATAGCCACTGTTTCCAGAGTCATAAATGGCTCAACACAGGTTTCCGAAGAAAAACGAAAAAGGGTTCTGAAAGCCATGCAGAAACTCGGCTACAAGCCCAGGCCCTTTTCAAGAAAAAATTCAAAGCTCTTTGGTACAATTGGCGTAGTCGTGCCAAACCTGAGAGCTTACCATTATCCAAACATCCTAACGGGCATCTATGAAAAAGCCTTTAGCAAGGGATATGACGTAATGGTTGCTCTTGCCAGGGACAAACCCGTGAGAGAAAAAGAAATCCTCGACGAGTATTTCAATCGGAAAGTTGACGGGGTATTGGTTTGCACTCTCAAGTGTGATGAGCACTTCATGCAGAAGTTCATTGACAGTGGAATACCAATTGTCGGCGTGGATTATCCTGTTGAAGAAGTGCATATTGACTCGGTGAACATTGACAATGTCATGGGGGCATATGCCGCCATAAGATACCTTCACAACAAAGGACACAGGAAAGTATTTTACATACCTGGAACACAAAATGTTTACGCATCCAGAGACAGGAAAAAGGGCATATTGAAATACCTTAGAAGACACAAAGAGGTTGAGGTATTTATGAGCAAAATCACAGGATTTGAGCCAGAAGATGGCTACAAAGCTATACTCGAACATATTACCCCACCCATAAAAGTAACAGCTATCTTTTGTGCGAATGATTATGTGGCGCTTGGAGCGATAAAAGCGTTAAACGAATTGGGGATAAAAGTTCCAGAAGATATCTCTATCATGGGGTTTGACGATTCACCTTTTGCCTCTTTTATGATTCCTGCGCTTACTACTGTTTGCCAACCACGCGAAGAAATGGGGGCTTTAGCGACACAGCTATTGATAGAGCGGCTTGAATCAGGAAAACATACGATTTACAGAAATGTCGTTCTCCCAACAAAAATAGTGGAAAGAGAATCGGTGAGGACAGTTGAAAGGTAGGGAAAAACAGATGGGATATCTACTTGGTGTGAACTACTGGTCGCGCAGTGGTGCGATTTTGATGTGGGAAGACGAATACTGGAACCCGGGAACAATAGAAGAAGAAGTGAAAAAAATGAAAGAGTTCGGCATGAACCTGTGTCGCTTTTTCATCCTCAGCCCCAGTTTTTTACCCGCCCCTAGCGAAATAAGCGAAAAGCACATGAGCAGGCTCATAACTTTCCTTGAAATATGCGAAAAACACAAGCTCATGACAATCCCCACTTTTATCGTGGGACATATGTCTGGTGAAAACTGGGATTTTGGGTTTAGAGAAGGTCGAAGCCTGTATTCAAATCCTTTTATGATAGAGCAACAGGCATTTCTCATTGAAAAGATAACAAAAAGAATTAAGGATTTTAACGCCATATGGGGGTATCTTTTGACAAATGAGATGCCGCTTTATGGAGGTGAAGGAACTCCCGAAGAGGTATTGAATTGGGCAAAAACGCTTGTAAAAGGCATAAAGTCAATTGACCCCAAAAGGCCTGTGGGAGTTGGCGATGGCAACTGGAACGTGTTCGGTGGTAACAACGGTTTTGACATACAGAGTCTATCTAAAATAGTCGATTTTTTGGGGCCGCACATGTATGTGCCAGAAATCGACTATTACAGGCACAGCATGGTCACCGAATTTATGATTAGGTTCCTCAAGAACTTTGGTTTGCCTGTGTTGTTTGAAGAGTTTGGCGCATCATCGAGCCACGCTTCTGATGAAAATATAGCACTGTATTACAGGGAGGTCTTTTTGAACACTTTTCTTTCTGGTGGTATTGGGAACCTCGGTTGGTGCTTGAGCGATTTCAACTATTTTGAGATGCCACCTTATCTGCATCACCCTTTTGAGATGCGCTTTGGCGTTTTTGACGTAAGAGGAGAACCAAAACCAGTTGCATACGAATTCAAAAGCTTCAGGAAACAAGCTGAAGAGTTAGAGGAGTTAACACCTTCCAAAGCACAGGCGGCAATTTTAGTACCTTCCTATTACAACAGGCAATATCCTTTCTCTGTTGATGAACCCCGGGAAATGGCACGTCAGATGTTACAGACCATGGTGCTGGCAGCTAAAGCCGGATTTGAGGTTGATTTTCTCTTCGAGGATAATCTTGAGGATTTAATGAACTATAAACTCATACTTACGCCTTGTGTTAGAAAACTCCTAGCCACCACTTCGGAAAAGCTTTACAGCTTCGCAAAACACGGTGGGCAGCTTTATCTAAGCTACTTTGCTGGCTCCGATCTTTTTCAACCGGGCATATGGATTCATAATTTTGAAGCTCTAACAGGTTGTAAGCACAATCTGAGGTACGGTCTCTGGGATCCTTTGGTCGGAGATATTGAATTGAGCTTTGAAGGACAAAGCTGGAAAATCCGTACAGAATATGATAATTACCCTCATGAAAGTGCTTATATGCCTCTGAAAAAATGTGCAGGGAAAGCTTTGAAGCTTACTGAAGAACTGTTTCTCACAGAAATGGAACTGGAAAAAGGAAAGGTTTTCTTCTTGAATTTTCCGCTGGAACATCTTTTGCTAAAAACGCCAATGGTAAATCATACTGACCTTTCTCACCTATTGTACAGGAAAATAGCAAAAGATGCTGAAATAGAGCTACACTATACCGATAATCCTTTAATAAGGTTCAGGCCGTTGTATAAGGATCATGAAAAACTCGCTGTGCTTCAAAATATTTCGTGGGAAGAGCAAAAGGCTGAATACATTCTCTCTCCAATCACTTTGAAAATTTCTCTTCTCTTAAAACCCAAAGAATATAAAATCATCGCAATAAAATAAAAAAGAGGGGCTAAAAGCCCCCCTTTTTGTTTTTCATGTATTATTCTTCATTTTCTAAGGCATTTATCTCATTCATTAGTTCATCAACAAGTGCATCAACCTCAGATTCTTCCACGAGTCCCATATCAACGTAATCATCAAGATAATATGTGTAGGCAAGAGCACCGCTGAAGAAGTCAATCTTGAGGTTCTTGTCAATAGAAAGCTTTCCGGCTTTGTTATAGGCTTCTATTAGAAGTCTTATCGACTTTAGCTTCAATTCATCAGAAGCCTTATCGTTTTTGATAACATTTTCCTTTAGACGATTTTCAATGGAGGTGAGCGGATATTTTATAAGCATTTCAGCTGCCTTGTCACCTACATACTGCTCATAATAGTTAAGGTAATTCTGAAAGAGTTCCTCGCTTTCAAGCATGGGTTTGAGTTCATTTTCGTATTGCTTGCTGGTGTAAAGGAACACCACTTCTGGATCATTGCCACTGTATTTGTTCAGATATTCTAATGCTTTATCTGAGTCCGGCATTCTATGGTATAGAAATCCAGCGACTTTTCCAATTACTGCGTATCTTTTGTCCTTGTAAGTCTGCTCTTCAGCGAGTCTTGCGTTGATTTCTTCTTCACTAAAAACGCCGAGCTCTTTTGAAAGGTCTATCAGTGTTGAAAGGTTGTTCTTTAATTCAAGCACTTTGTTATCAGTGCTATCAGGGGTTTCTTCGAGAGATTTTTGCATATCTTCTGGTGAAAGTGTTTTTATGTCTTCCGGGAGATTTTTTCTGGCATCAAGCATGGCCTGAAGTTTTTGCAAGTTATCCAACGTTGGCTGCATGAGAGAGTCTGAGATCATCAAATAGAGAACTGCGGCGAAAGTCGTTGTGTCTTCTTTGATTTCTCCTGAAGAATCGAATAGTTCTTTTTCTAACCTAGCGTAAAAGTCTTCTATGTCTTCGCCCGAAACCTGCGATTTCATCAGCCTATCCAGAAGGTCAAGTTCCGGGTCGTAAATAACATAGCCAAGAGGGCTATTTGCTTTGTAATTGTTGAACCAGCCAAGATACACCTTGTTCTGGAAATCTCTCGCAACATTAGTATATGCATTTGTGCTCAACAATTCTTCCACTGAATCAAAGGTGCTTTTTGAATCCACCCGGATTAGATGATATCCGTATTCTGTTTCCACGGGTCCAACGATTTCACCCGGAGTAGCGGCAAATGAGGCGTCTTCAAACTCTTTCACAAGTTCTCCTCGGCTGAACTCACCAATAGAACCACCATTTTGAGCAGAACCTGTGTCAATGGAGTATTTCTTTGCCGCGTCTTCAAAAGTCAACGAGCCATTTTCGATGAGCTTTTTGAGCTCTGTGGCGCTTGCTTCTGAGGATAAAAGTATATGGCTTGCACTCACTTTTTCATACTTGTTCTTTATATCGGCTTTGTTGGCTTCGAAGTATTCGGTAAAACTGGCTGGATAATCTGTCACGAGTGTTTTGAGGATATTCTGCTTTATCAGCTCGGAGCGGACATAAGATTCTATAACCCTCCAAAAGGTCTCCGTTGAACCATAGCTCATTTCTATTTGGGATACGTACTGAGGATTGCTAAAATAGCTTGTTGCTATCTGATCAGTATAGCCAGAGACTTCCTCTTCTTTGGGAAAAAGCCCGTTTTCTTGCGCATAATATCCTGCAATTTTATCATCGAGCAAGTTCTTGAGAATGTTGTATTTCAGCTCTATCTGGCTGGGAGCGTTTTGTGAAGAGAAATAAGGGTCAAGGCTGATACCTTGCTGTTGATAACTTCCCAACGCATCATTGAGATACCCCTGAAGCACGTCAGCATTCACTTGATAATAGGCATCCGACAATGGTGTTCCATTCAACGTGATACTTGCTACTTCCCCACTCGCAAAGGTCAAAGCGAAGGTAATAAGAAATAAAGAAAGAAAAACAAAGCGTTTCACACGATCAACTCCTTTATTGAAATGAGAATCCTTGAAACAATTTTACCAGACAAAGGGCGGCTTTCCTTCTCTTATGTCGTTGTGTTGTTATATAATGAAATACAGGAAAAAGCGGAGGGATTCAATGAAGAAAATTACCACGTTACTCAGCAATGAACTTAAAATGATTTTCAGGTCGCGGAGTATATGGATTTATTTCCTGCTTCTTCCGATGGCAATGGTTCTCTTTACCGGAGTCTTTAACATGAATAATGGACTTTACGCACTTCGATTGGGTGTTGTAAATGAGGATAATACTTTCCTTGGGATATTTTTTATCCGATACGCAACCTCCATGGTCAAAGAAGAAAACATCTATGTTTTCAAAACGAGGAACGAAGCTGAAAATCAACTGAAAGACCTGGATGGTTACTTTATAATACCAAAAGGGTTTGCGAACGACCTCCTTTTTCAAAAACCATCGAAACTCATTTTTGTCCCCAATCCCGATGCGCTTCAATCAGGGATCGCGATTTATCAGGTGCTCAGTAATGTTCTCAATGAGTTCAAAGCCCTTCCTGTTATCGCTGACCCGAATTTTATGAAAAATGTGACAGTAGATCCAAACTACAAAGCACCTGAGATAGTGGTGGAGGGTGTTGACGGCGATAAATTCAATTTCAAGGAATTTCTTTTTCCTCTAATTCTTGCGCTGTGTTTGCTGCTTACCCTGGGTATCGGCCTTAGCTGGTCTATTCACGAGGACCAAAGGACAGAGATTTTGGACTTTTTAGTGCTTGCCAATACAAGAGCCTTGCAGTTTCTCTTTTCAAAGATCGTCAGTTTCTTAGTTGTTGGAATTTTTGAGTTCTGCTTTTTTCTACTCTTTGGACTGCTTTTTGGCTATGAAGGTTTAATCAATATTGTGGAAAATACCCCGCTTTTTCTGATGCTTTCATTGGTGTTCATCACTATGAGTGTATTCTTGACGAGCCTTACAAGGACTTCGAGAGGAAGTCAGTTTCTTGTAACCGGGGTTTCCGTTGTATTTATATTGATTAGCGGCATGCTTATTCCACGTTCCATGTTTCCCGAATGGCTTAGAAAATTTGCAGACTACTTTCCCATGACAGCTTTACTGAGCGAAATTCAAAAACTCTCCTTAATACCGACTGATTTGAAAACGATCATCGGATTATTGATTTCAAACACCGTTCTAACAACAGTTTTTATACTTCTGAGTGTGATAATGTTCAGATACAGCTCAGACCATTTATCTGCAATGTAATGTCATAGTTCCATGCTATAATAATTATGAAGCTTCTTTTTTCTCACTAGCAAGTTTGCATTTCTTGATCTTCATCAATGGGTTCCACAGCTTTTTGATTTTGTTTCATCTCTATCGATCCTTCTATCAAAGGGAGGGAACGGAGATGCGTATAGTTTACAGCATGGAACTCTCACTTGAAACACGCAAGTCTGCTAATTTGATCGTGGACATATCGCACTACCTTTCTAGAAATATGCAACTCGGAGCACGCGGAGATCTGCTGAATATAAGATTGATAGGGAATGGAAAGCTTCTTGTCCGTATAATAACAGAACAGGGAAGCTGTACTCTCAATGAAGTCTTTGAAAGGATTAACGGATATCTGGGACTCATTTCCGATGCTCTGAAAAAAAACACAAGAAGCTACAGCATCTCAAAAACCTTTATCTATCACGAAAAAGGTTCACAGACCTATTTAATCTGCTGAACAAATGTTTTTGGTCATGCTTTCCGGGAAATATCGTTGTGATTAGAAAATTTTTATGACTTAAAAATTTTCGTTTTATTATTTTTTTATCGAAACTCGAAAGCAAACGTAACAAAACGCAAAAACACGAAAGCACGAAGCCTAACCTTCAATAATTCGGAATAATTAGGTTTAATGGATGCTAAAGGTGTTTTGCTTTCTCAATTTGAGATGATATGTTTTAATTACGGGAGGGATAAATATCATCTTCGAAGAGAGAAAGCATTACATCGTTGAAAAATTGAATAAATATGGCAAAATTTACAGTTCATCTCTAGCTGAAGAGCTTGGTGTGTCGGAAGTTACTGTAAGATCTGATCTGAAAAAACTTGAAAACTTTGGTTTGTTGAAAAGGGTTCATGGTGGTGCCATCAGCCTTAGGCCTCACAGATATGACCCACAGTTTCAAGAACAAATTGCAGTTGATGTTGAAGAAAAAAAAATAATTGCGGAAAAAGCTGTCCACTTGGTGGAGAAAAACGATATCATCTTTGTAGACTCCGGAAGTACAACTCTCTTCTTTACAGAAAAACTTCTCGAAACGCCTCCTTTGAATTTAACTGTCGTAACCAATTCTCTTTATGTTATCAATACCGTTGTTCAATATCCCGAGATAAAACTGGTAGTTCTTGGAGGCTATTTTCAGTACGGCACAATGAATTTCCTCGATCTTGAAATAAATCCATTTTTCGATAGATACCATGTTAACAAAGCTTTTATGGGAATAAACGGGCTGGATGAAAAAGGCTATTACTCTTCTACCTTACTCGAAGCTGAAACTAAAAAGCTCATTGTAAAAGCCTCACCCAAAATATATATTCTGGCCAGCACTTCTAAACTCTTCAGAAAATCTCTGGTCCGCATAAAGGATTGGTCTGGTTCGGAAGCGCTTGTTACTGCCTCTACTGATGAAAACATAATGAAGAAACTCAAAGAATGTGAAGAGGAAGGTAAGTTCACTGTTATTTAGATCACCATAATTCGATCCCCGTGGGGATCTGCATTGGAGGGGTTAGTATGAAGAGATTCATGGTTTTTCTGGTAATTGCACTGTTGCTTGTACTTTCTGTATCGGCTTTGGGTAAGACTCAAGTCAAGCTGTGGTTCCATTCTGGTCGTGGTTCAGAAAGAGATGTAATTAACGATCAAGTTAAAAGATTCAATGCAATGCAGGATGAGATTGAAATCATAGCCATTCAGCTTCCTGAAGGAAGTTATAATGATCAGGTGCAGGCAGCGGCATTGGCAAATGGGCTTCCTGATATCCTTGACCTCGATGGACCCTATGTTTCAAACTACGCATGGGCGGGTTATCTGGCTCCACTTGATACATTCATGAGCTCCGAGCTAAAAAACGATTTCCTTCCATCTATTATTTCTCAGGGCCTCTACAGTGGGAAAATTTATGCACTGGGAACTTTTGATTCAGGTCTTGCAATATGGGCAAACAAAAAATATCTAGAGAAGATTGGTGCAAGAATTCCAAAGAGTGTTGATGATGCATGGACTTTCGAAGAATTCATGAGTATTTTGAGAAAGTTGAAAGAACTTCCAGAAATAAAATTCCCTCTTGACATGAAAATCAATTACGGTGTTGGAGAATGGTACACTTATGGTTTCTCACCGATTTTCCAGGCTTTTGGTGCAGACTTAATTAACCGTAGCGATTACATGTCTGCGGATGGTGTCCTTAACGGACCTGAAGCCCTTGCTGCTGCGGCTTGGTTCCAAGCCCTTTTCGCTCAGGGTTTTGTCAACCCCAATCCTCCGGGAGACAACGAATTTATTGAAGGTAAATCGGCTCTCTCTTGGGTTGGTCACTGGGTTTACAACCAATACAAAGATGCTCTTGGTGATGATCTGGTTCTCATCCCAATGCCAAAATTCTTCAAACAGGCAACAGGCATGGGTTCATGGGCATGGAGTATAACGACAAATAGCAAACACCCGGAAGCCGCCTGGAAGTTCCTTGAATTCATCCTCAAACCGGAAGAAATAATAAAGATGACAAATGCAAATGGAGCTGTTCCTTCAAGAAAAAGCGCAATTGCTCTGTCTCCTCTTTATGGCGAGGGTGGACCTTTGAATATATTTGTCCAACAGTTGGAAAGCATTGCCGTGCCAAGACCTGTCACACCAGCCTATCCAACAATCACCGCCGCTTTTGCTAAGGCTCTTGACAACATCATAAACGGTTCTGATATAAGAAAAGAACTTGACAGAGCAGTCAAAGAAATCAATGACGATATTGAATACAATGAAGGTTATCCCGTTTATTGATGATGCTTTATGTTTATAGGGTGGGGTGATACCCCACCTTTTTGATAAAAGAGAGAGGAGAGAGAACATGGCCAAGATGTTTTACGAGAAGAAGCGGGGATTCAAATACGCTTTCATTTTTCTTTTACCCGGGCTTGCGCTACTCATAACTTTTATTATCATCCCATTTCTTTCAGCATTTTATCTCTCCTTTACCAACCAGAGACTGATAAGCAGGCTACCGATAAGATTTATTGGATTGACGAACTACAAGAAACTTTTGGATGACGATCTCTTCTGGAAAGGGTTATTCAACATTTTCAAGTTCGTGATTATAGTCGTTCCACTTCAGACAGCGTTTGCTCTTGCTTTGGCTCTGCTTGTAAACAAACGCATAAAATTCACGAAGTTTTTTAGAACGGTTTATTTCATGCCCACAGTTACCACCATGGTTGTGGTGGCTGTTATCTGGACTTTCCTTTACAATCCCGAAGGTTTTATAAACTTGTTTTTGCAAAAGATGAGTTTTGGGAGCTGGCAACCTGTTGATTTCATAAAAAATGAAAATTGGGCTTTCCCTGCGATAATGTTCATGTCGATATGGCAAGGTGTCGGATTTCAAATGCTGATTTTTCTTGCAGGGCTGCAGGAGATTCCGGTATCACTTTACGAAGCCGCTACGATAGATGGCGCGAATAATTGGCAAAAGTTCAGGAAGATCACATTGCCACAACTGAAAAATACCACGGCTTTTGTGATTATTTCGACGACAATACTGGCCTTTAGGCTTTTCGACCAGGTGAAGGTTATGACAGATGGTGGTCCCAACGCTGCAACGTATACTGTAGTCCTTCACATATACAACATGGGATTTAAAAGACAGTACATCGGTTACGCTTCCGCATTAACGGTTGTGTTCTTTTTGCTCGTTCTTGCTATTTCAGTGATACAGCGCTTTTTGCTCAAAGAAGAAAGAGAGGTGTCATAATATGCCCGCAGAAAAAAGCAGAAAAAAGCTTACACTCATTGATAAAAGCATTAGTTATACCCTTATGATACTGCTGGCTATATTCTTCCTTTTTCCGTTGATTTACATGATTTCAACCTCTCTTAACCCTGATGAACTGGACATTTTGAAAAGAATGGGCTCAATAAAGGCCTTTATCCCTTCGCCAGCTTCGCTCAAAAATTATAGCGACGTGTTTGCTCGGATGCCTTTTGGAAGGTTCATATTTAACTCTGTACTCATCGTCTCTTTAACGGTTTTGGCAGGATTGCTGGTAAATAGCATGATGGCATTTGGACTTGCCAGATTTACCTTTAAAGGGCGCGGATTGCTTGTATCGATAATTGTGGCATTGATGATCATTCCATTTGAAACCATCGCTGTGCCTTTGCTGTTGATGACGAATAAATTTGGGTGGCTTGATAGCTACCATGTTCAAATCATACCCTTTATCGCAAATCCCTTCTACATTTTTCTGTTTTACCAGTTCTTTATAAGCTTTCCCAAAGCTCTTGAAGAAGCGGCTCTTATAGATGGAGCAAGCTGGTTCAAGATATATTGGAAGATAGCATTGCCTTTGTCAAAACCCATACTCGCCAGTGTTGCCATACTGCATTTTTTGATGCAGTGGGGTTTTTTCCTCTGGCCTTTGATGGTAACGCGAGGGCCTGAATACAGACCTTTGCCAGTAGCCATGCAGGTATTCTTTGGGCAATACCCGAGAGACTGGGGAGACATAATGGCCTTTGCAACGATGATGACAGCTCCTGTGTTGATTCTCTTTGTAGTGCTTCAAGGCCAATATGTGAAGAGTGTTTCTCAGACGGGTATTAAGTGAACTTGAGATGATGAGGATATGAAAAAAGTTCTCATTATTGGCGAGTTGTTGATAGACATGATTTCCAGAGAATATGTATCGGATCTTTCCGATGCTGAAAAATTCGAGAGGCATTTTGCGGGTTCTCCAGGAAATCTTGCGGTTAATCTCAAAAGCCTTGGCATTGAACCAGTTTTACTCGCGGCTTTAGGAAATGACCCCTTTAGCAAAGGGTATATAAAATGGCTTAATTCAAAACACATCGATACTTCTTTCATTTCTGTGGTTAACAAAAATACCAGCATGGTGTTTATTACAAGATCGAAAGGTACACCCCAATTTCTGCCCGTAAGAGGAGCTGATTATCAGATTTCGTTTCCTCAAAATCCTGATGAACTCTTTGAAAATGTTTCCTTTTTGCACTTTACAAGTTGGCCGATATCAAGAGAACCTGCCCGGACGGTTTTGAAAAAACTTCTGGAAATTGCTCGCGGTAAAAGCATAAATATTTGCCTGGACCCGAACTACAGTCCTGCTCTTTGGGTAATGCAAGAAAACAAAAGCAAGAACATAATGACGGGATTCATGGAAGGGATTCTTCTCGCTAAACCGTCCCTTGACGATTCTGAAAGAATTTTCGGAAAGCACTCTCCCGAAAAATACATAGAGTTATTTCATAGTTTTGGAGTGGAAAACGTGATACTGACCCTTGGAGCTGAAGGAGTTTTAGTCTCAGATGGCAAAGCACTTAAAACTTTACCTTCCTTGGCAGAAAGTGTAGTTGATACAACCGGTGCTGGTGATGCTTTCTGGAGTGGTCTTTATTGCGGATTGTTAAAAGGATTTGATGTTTTTGAATCGACCAAACTCGGCAATGCCGCAGCAGCCTTCCGCATAGAAAATGCGGATAAATCTTTACCTATTCCGAAGTACAAAGAGTTAATGAGCTTATTAGAGAAGAAGGCGGATTTATGAAAATAGCTTTTCTCAACCCTCAAGGTAATTTTGACCCTTTAGATAGTCATTGGACTGATCATCCCGATTTTGGAGGTCAACTCGTTTACGTTAAAGAGCTCGCTATTGCAATGGCTTCTTACGGTGTTAACGTGGATATTGTTACAAGAAGGATTGTGGATAAACATTGGCCGGAATTTTCAACACCCTTTGACTATTACCCGGGTATCAGCGGAGTTAGAATCGTGAGAATCGATTTTGGTGGAACTGAATTTTTACCGAAAGAAAAGCTTTGGAAGTGCCTAAAAGATTACGTTGTCGGAATAGAAAAATTATATGTGAGAGAACGAACTTTCCCCGATTTTATCACTGGCCATTATGGTGATGGTGGATTATCTGCTGCCATGCTGGCTAAAAAAAGAAAAATCCCCTTTTCTTTCACAGCTCATTCTCTGGGTGCTCAAAAAATGGATAAGTTGGGAGTTACAGCTGAGAATTTCCAAGCAATTGACAAGACTTATAGTTTTTCATACCGTATCCCCGCCGAAAGGCTTTCAATGAAATATTCCGTTGTGAATTTTGTGAGCACCAGCCAGGAACGTTTCGAACAGTATTCGCATCCATTATATAAAAACTGGGTAGACGTTAATGACAATAGCAGATTTGCTGTTGCTTCCCCCGGAGTTAATACAAGAATTTTCAACTCTGTGGCTACTGAACTGGACGATGTAATAGCTGATAGATACACACGCACAGTTGCCGCTTATGCGCCTAACCGCGTTGAAAAACCTGTAATAGTCAGTTCAAGCCGTCTTGAACCTAAGAAAAATGTGGCCGGGTTGCTTAAAGCTTTTCTCAATGATAAGAAGTTGAATGAAGAGGCAAATCTCCTCATTGTTGTAAAAGGCATTTCTAACGCATACAAAGAATATTCGAAAGTTCCCGGTGAACCCGGCAGAATTTTGAAAGAGCTTATAGAAACTGTTAGTGCTCATAAAGCACGCGATCGGGTATTTTTCATGAATATTTCTAATCAGAAGGAGCTAGCCGCGCTTTACAGAGTTGCAGTTTCGAAAGAAGGGCTTTTTGCTATGGTTTCTCTTTACGAACCATTTGGGCTTGCGCCGCTTGAGGCTATGGCCTGCGGATTACCGGCAGTTGCAACCAAAAATGGTGGTCCCTCTGAATTCATGATCAAGAGTGGTGTCAAATATGGAATTTTAGTTGATCCCGAGGATATAATTAACATAGCTGAGGGACTGAAAAAATTGATCTTTGACAGAAGACTAAACATGGAACTTTCGAAGAAAATAGTTGACTATGTGAAAAAAGATTACAGCTGGGGGGCAACTGCCCGGAGGTATCTGGAAGTAATTGAAGAAAAAAAGAGGTGCCCGAGCAAGCTTCCAGAAATTCCCTCTTTTTTTCTCGGAAAGGGTGAGCCACCATTACTTCTATAAAATTTTGGAATTTTTGTATTAAAACTGATATAATAATAAAACCGCGTGGTAGAGACGCAGAGAAAACCATCGCAAATTTTGCGATGGTTAATTTTTGGGGAGGTGTTACAATGAAAAAGCTCTTTGTGGTGTTTTTGCTCCTTGCTCTTGTCGCGACACTCAGCCTTGCAAAGGTCAAAATACAATTCTGGCATGCCATGGGGGGGTGGAGGATCGACTTTTTGGCACAGCAAGCTGAAAAGTTCAATGCAACCCATCCAGATATAGAAGTACAAGTTCAATACACGGGCAGTTACCGTGACACATTAAACAAACTGATTGTCTCTGTGCAAGCCGGTGCTGCACCCCATGTTGTTCAGGTCTTCGATGTCGGAACACAGATAATGGTTGATGGTGGCATCGCCGTACCAGTTGGTGACCTTATGGCGAACGACCCGACCTTCGATCTTGGAAAATTCCTTCCTCAGGTGCTTAGTTATTATCGTGTCAACGGGAAGCTTTACTCGATGCCTTTTAATTCTTCAAACGCCATACTTTACTACAACAAAACTATTTTCAAAGAAGCAGGACTCGATCCTGACAAGCCACCGAGAACCTTTGAAGAATTCAAAGAAGCAGCCAGAACGATTACAAAGTATTACCAGGGAAATGTTGTTGGGTTCGGCTTTAACCTGCATTCTTGGTTCTTCGAACAACTCATGGCTGCCCAGTCAGCACCCATGTGTGATAACAACAACGGTAGAACCGGAAGACCGACAAAAGCTGTTTTCAACAATGAAGCAGGCCTTAAGATTTTCGAATGGCTTAATGACATGAAAAAAGAAGGCACAATGATTGAGACAAAAGTTGAAGACTGGACTGGCGCAAGAAACCTGTTCATATCTCAAAAAGCTGCCATGCTCTTATCCTCAACTTCCGACGTTGCACTTATG
Source organism: Thermotogae bacterium (assembly GCA_003643975.1). GTDB lineage: Bacteria > Thermotogota > Thermotogae > Petrotogales > Kosmotogaceae > Kosmotoga_B. The sequence goes on from QNAR01000009.1 coordinate 14,824, forward strand.
ATGAATGCTTCAAAAGAAAACGGTTTTGAATTTGGTACAGCATTCCTGCCAACTCCCGCAGATGCCCCAGCTGGTGGCGCCGTTATAGGTGGAGGAAGTCTTTGGATTATTGGAGGCCATCCTGATAAGGAAATCCAGGCTGCATGGGAATTCGTTAAATTCATGGCTGATACAGAACAGCAAATTGAGTGGCATAAGGCAACGGGCTACTTCCCTGTAAGAAAAGATGCTGTTGAACAACTTCTCTTCTCGGGTTATTACGCTCAGTATCCAGATCACCTTACAGCACTTATGCAGCTTATGCTTTCTGAACAGAATTACAATGCGCGTGGAGCGATCATTGGCGCTTATCCTGAAATCAGGACCGCAGTTGAGCAGAATCTCGAGAAAATGTTCGGTGGAGAATTGACCCCGGCAGAAGCTTTGAAAAGAGCGGAAGAAGCTGCAACAAGAGCAATCAAAGAATATAACGAAGTTTATTAATACCTTCAGGGGCAGCTATGCTGCCCCTGCTTCATGCTGGAGGTGTGTCGATGAGAAAGCTGTACCCCTATCTCTTGCTTATACCCACCTTTGTCATCATTATCATGTTTATATATTATCCCGCGGGAAGCGCATTAAAACTAAGCCTTTATAAGACTTCACCTTTTGGGAACAGGACTATTTATGTCGGATTGAGAAACTTCCGTCAACTATTTGAGGATCCGGAGTATCTTTATGCGGTTCGTTTCACCCTCATTTATGTCTCTGTGAGTGTTGCTATAACGATCTTTATGTCTTTTATCATTGCTTACATGCTTACCAGAGGGGTTCCGGGAACACGCATCTATCGTACCTTTCTTTTTGCACCTTACGCGGTTTCCCCAGCAATAGCTGGGACACTCTGGACTTTTCTTCTAAATCCCGTTGTTGGGCATGTCAATTATTTTTTCGCGAAGTTATTTGGGATACAGGTGGCATGGCTAACTTCAAAGCCTTATGCTTTTTATGCTCTAATCTTTGCTACTGTCTGGAAAATGTTACCCTTTGATATGATCTTTTACATTGCAAGCATACAGGATGTGTCTCTGGATATTATTGAGGCATCAACACTGGATGGAGCCAATACCATGACACGTGTTTGGCGAATAATCTTTCCCCTTGTTTCACCCATAACCTTCTACTTGGTGATAATGAATATCGTTACTACTATGTTCTCTTCTTTTGCGATTGTCGATGTCATGACCTCTGGAGGTCCGGGTGGATATACAACCAATATGATATACAAGCTGTACTTGGATGCTTTCACATTCCAGAAGCGTGGACCAGCTGCTGCAGAGAGTATGATTATGTTTGCAATAATGCTTGTAGTAACCATCATATATTTCAGTTTTGCAGAGAGAAAAGTCCATTATCAGTGAGGTGTTTTCATGACTCGTTCTAGTAAAAAACGCTTGAATACAATTCTTATTGAAATAGTTCTCATCACAGTTTCTTTTATCTTTATTATGCCGATTATTCTAGCGATTACCATGAGCCTTCAACCGCCAGAGAGTGTCTTTTCTTTCCCGCCCAAATTCTTTCCCACGGCATTTCATTGGAAAAATTATGTTGACGCCTTTAACACGGTGCCCTTTGCCCGGCTTATCCTAAACAGCGCAATAATTGCGGTGATGATAACTGGGGGAAAAATCATTACAGGCACTCTCGCTGGATATGCTTTTGCGAATTTCAAATTCCGGGGAAGAAGTTTTGCCTTTTCTTTCCTCTTTGCAACGCTCTTCCTTCCTGCGGAAACTATTATGATTCTGCCCTTATTCAACTTGATGAACAAATTGGGCTGGGTTAATACTTATTGGGCAATGACTATTCCCTTCATGGCAAGTGCAACCAACACTTTTTTGTTCAGGCAGCATTTCATGTCTATACCCTCTTCACTTGAAGATTCGGCACGCATTGACGGAGCTGGACCCATGACATATTTCATAAAAATCCTTCTTCCGCTATCAAAAGCCATCATTGGTGGGGCAACCATTATCAACTTCGTGTATTCATGGAATATGTATCTGTGGCCACTCATTATCACAATGGAAGATAAGATGAAGACCGTACAGATAGGTGTCAGGATGCTCATATCAGCGGAATCCGCTAACAACTGGGGAATAATCATGGCGGGTACAATGATAGCGGTGCTCCCTACACTCTTGCTGTTTTTCACGTTGCAGGACCTCTTTGTTAGAAGCCTGGTACGCTCAGGAATAAAAGAATAATTTCCGGCTTTGCTTATAGAAAGCCCCTCTTCAAAAGAAGGGGGCTTTTTTCTTATTAAGGTATATAATTTTCAAGGGGTGGAATGATGAAATTCTTTTACATATTCTCGCTGTTACTTGTAGCAACAATGTTTTTTTCTATGGACTTCAATATACAAGCGAGTTTTGATCCGGAAAGTCTCACGATTACAGCTACCCTTTGCACCAAGAATAACATCAAAAGCTTTCTCCTTTTGCCTAATTACGCCTCAAAAGATAACCCGTACCTTCATGCCTTGTTTGAAGGTGCCTCAGGGTCTATGGATATTCTTTCGGTAACGGATGGGAAGGGTAACGAAATAGACTATACGCTGGAAACATACCCCGCCACACTCCTGGGCGATGAGACCCTTAGAAGAGATACTATGCTTCTAATAAATGAAGATGTGGATAAAGTGATCATCCATTTTAAGACACACATCAAGAGTGAACAACTACCAGAAGAGGGAGGTTACAATGATTTTATCCTGTACCGCTTCGGATGGTATCCCCTGCCTATAGAAGATCAGAAGGGTTTACGCATAAAGCCCCATAGATGGCAACTTTCCATGCAACTGCCCGAAGGTTGGGAAGCTGTTGTTGGAGGAGAGAAAAAAGGCAGTTCAAGTTGGAAGTCCCGTGGCGATTATCTGTCCTGCCCAATAGCACTGGTGAAGAGAGACAGTTACGAAGAGCTTTCTTTTCCGATGGGAGATTTGAGGGTGGTAGTGCATTTCAGGAGAGGTTTTGAAGGAGTAGCTTCAAAACTCGCTGCTTTTGCGATTCAGGTTCTGGAACACCATATCAAAAAATTAGGAGCATTGAGATATTCGACAATTCACATCGTTCAAGACCCATTCCCGGGGCTTTATGGAATCACGGCAGATGGCCTAATAGCCATTGGAGACGGCTTTTTCACGAGCGCAAACCTGTGGGTAAACGGCTTACTTGATCCTCTCACCTTTTACCTTGTAGCACATGAATTGAGTCACCTGTGGTTTGGCGTTGGAACAGGCGTTGACTTTTTGAGAAACAACTTCATGAGCGAAAGCCTTGCTGACTATGTTGCCCACAGCACAACCCTGGAGATTTATGGAAAAGATTATTATATGAACTGGAAGGCCTCAGATCTTTTTACATCTTTCATAAAAAGCTATTTTGACATACCGACGACTGTCACCCAGGCTGATCAACTCATGTTACTCTATGCAAAAATGGCAGGTGTAAAGGCGGCTGTTGCTGATCCGGTTGATGCCATTCCCCAGAATTTTTCTTCAGCGGTTTACTATCAAAAGGGAAAAAGGGCTTTCTTTTCACTTGAGGAATTGCTTGGCCGTGAAAAATTATATTCAATCCTATCAAGGTATTACCGGCTTTATGTTGGTAAAAACGTTACCACCAGGGAATTTGTTGACTTTTTGGAAGGATATATTAATCCGAAAGTTGTGAATGCACTCTTTTTTGAAAGAGATAATTATGATGCCCGAATATATTTCGAAAATGGGATTGTGAAAATTGACAATGAAAATATGAAAGTCCCTTTGAGAGTGGTTATTGAAACCCCGGAAGGGAGTCGCAGTTTTGTTACTCTGGATTCCACTTCATTGCCTTACATCCCGGCTATGCAGGTGCATCTGGATCCAGATATGCATTCATTCGATATTGAGCGGCACAATAATCACTGGCCTCCATTGTTCAAAGGGGGATATAGCGAGGAACAAAGCCGATATGATGCTTATTTGTTGAGCACACATGGAATTGTCGGCTTTTCCGCTTCGGGGTTGGATTATACCGGGGAGATACTCTTTGAAAAATTTCCATATTACGGTATTGGGTTGCTAAACCAGAGTGGCTATTCGAGCGACGATGGAAGGGGGTACAGCTATACCGGTGCTTCCCTTTATTTGCATCCTGATCTATACAGGTCATTGGAAATGAAGTACAGCAAATTCGAAGGTATCCACCTTTCTATGAACCTTGGCATACCAGAAAAGCTCTATATAGGTGACAGTAGCCCTATCCTTATAGCAAGGCATAACTTTTCCGTAGAGGGGCGCTTCCTCGACACCGGCAATTACTATATCCAGGGCCTCTATAGCTTCAACGATACATTAAAGCATGGGTTATACCTTGAAATAGAGGGGCTAACCGGCGAGATAAATGCCACGCCCACGTACATGGGAGGATTTTATGGCAGCTGGATTCCCAATGTGAACTCAGAGCTTATACCTTCCCTAAACCTGTTGGCTGTGGGTGAGGCATTAGGAAAGAGGTTTTTTGACCCCTTTTATGATGTGCTGAGTTTTGAAGCCACTTCGAATGCTTTAGATCCTCTGATGTCGAAATACCCTCCCACAAGTTATTTGCTGGACTTCAGAGTATCATTGCCTTATATGATAATCATGAACAGGCGTATTAGTTTTCTCAATCTCTTTAATTTGGGAGGTATAGGTATTTCCTGGGAACTCGGAAGCAGGATTTTTGACAGCGGTTATGTCTTTGACGCCTCTATGATATTATCACCTATTATCTATATTATTGGCGATACACCTCTACAAATCAATCTTGGTTTCTCTTTTCTCATGGATGCCGAAGGGACTTCAACATTGGGTATCAAGGGAGGGATCTCCTTCGGAAGCTCCATATACTTCAACGAAAAATTGGGTTTTTCAGGAATGGAGAAGGTGATAAAATGGAAAAACTCAGGCTTGCAATAATAGGATGCGGTATAGCGGCAAGGGAGTTGCATCTTCCTGCGTTGAAAAGACTAAGGGACCGTATAGAAATAGTAGCCCTTGCGAGTCGCACACGCGAAAAGGCAGAGCAGCTATCTCTAATGATAGAGCCAAAACCTCGAGTTTTTGACAGCGCTGATGAACTCATGGCTTCAGGTGTTGCGGAAGCGGTTGATCTTGCTCTTCCCACGATCTTAAATCCCGATTTCATTGAAAAGGCTCTGAAATACAACCTGCATGTGATTGCCGAAAAGCCCATTGCCATTGACATGAAAAATGCCAAAAAAGTGTTAAATCTTGAAAATAACAGCGATAAAACAGTCTATATAGCTGAAAATTACAGACACATCCCGGTGTTTCAAAAAGCCGCCAGAATTATCAACGATGGTGGAATCGGCAAGCCGGCATTTCTCGTCTGGAAAAGCACAAAGTTGATGGACAAGGAAGACAAATATGTGCAAACCTCGTGGAGAAAAAAGCCGCTGCACATTGCAGGATTTATATCCGACGCAGGTGTGCACCATATCGCAGCTACCAGAACAATGCTTGGAGATATAGAGGAGGTTTCAGCTTACTTGAAAAGGGTTAGGAACTACCTCGGAGCAGAAGACACGATAACCATGAATTTACTCTTTGAAAACGGAGCAATTGGAAATTATATCGCATCTTACGGGCTGGAATTCGGAAATGAGATATCTATTATTGGGACAGAAGGGAATATGTACATTGAAGGTAATATAATCAAAATCTTTACAGCCAGAGATCAAAAAACTGTGGAAGTTCAAGATAACGATGGATTTTTAGAAGAATTTTCAGACTTTTATAATGTGGTGAAATTTGGCAAGGAAAACCTGCTTGGCTCTTCTGCGCAGGCTTTGAAAGACCTTATGGTAATAGAGGCTGCCGTTAAATCTTTTAAAGAAAGAAAACATGTAAAAATCACCAGTATACTGGA
>QNAR01000010.1 GCA_003643975.1 Thermotogae bacterium
GCTTGAGAACGGGCCTGGGAATCAGTTTTTACTTTGTAGCCAATGATTACCGCATCAGAAGCGGCCGCAAGCATAACATCACTACTATTTACCGGTCCAATGCCAGAGTGAACGATCTCTATATGAACTTCTTCTGTTTCCAATTTGGCCACGGCTTGTTTAAGTGCCTCAACGGCCCCAAAGGAGTCAGATTTTATTATCAAGTTTAATGTTTTTCTTTCACCTTCACCGGAAATCCTCATAAATTCTTCGAGTCTCACATGCCTTTTGCCTTTGACCATTCTCTCTTTCTTTTGCTTCTCTTTTACAAAAGCTGATATTTCCCTTGCCTGGTCGAGATTGTCAACTACATATAAGATCTCATGCATGTCCGGAACTTCCTCAAAGCCTATTATCTGAACGGGATCGGAAGGACTAGCCATTTTTATCTTTTTCCCCATCTCATTCCTCAAAGCCCTTACCTTACCATGAGTTGAGCCCGCTACTACATAGTCACCTGCTCTTAAAATGCCATCTTTGATAATCGCTGTGGCAAGTGGCCCGACGCCTTTATCTAATTCTGATTCTATTATCACACCGCGTGCATTTCCCTCGGGAATACACCTAATCTCGCTCATTTCGGCTACAAGCAGGATCATTTCAAGCAACTCGTCAATGCCCTTACCCATCTTTGCTGAAATGGGTACCACAATCGTGTCTCCACCCCAATCTTCTGGAACCAGACCCAGTTTGGAGGCAAGTTGTTGTTTGGTCACATCGACATTTGCGTTTGGTTTGTCTATTTTGTTTATGGCCACTATTATGGGTACATTTGCTGTTTTCGCATGGTTAAAAGCTTCTATGGTTTGGGGCATAACTCCATCGTCTGCCGCCACTACTAGAACAACTATGTCTGTGGCTTGAGCACCCCGGGCTCTCATTTCAGTAAAAGCCTCATGACCAGGAGTATCAATAAAGGTTATCCTCTTTCCCTTTATCTCAACATGATAAGCACCTATGGATTGAGTTATTCCACCAATTTCCTTCTCAGCAACAGCTGTTTTCCTGACTCGATCAAGAAGAGTTGTCTTTCCATGGTCTACATGTCCCATGACAGTTACAACTGGAGGTCTTTGAACCAGTTTCGATTCATCATTGTATAGTTTCTCGTAATTTGCCTTCAAAGCTTCAAGGGGATCGGAGACTATTTCTTCTTTGAGCTCAACATTCCAGCCATATTGAGTGGCAATCTCCCGAGCCTCTTCAAGGTTAACCGCTTGAGCAGGCCTTAATATTATTCCCCGCATGAAGTGGTCCTTGATTATTTTCGAAAGTGGAACTTTTATCTTTTCAGCCAATATATTCAACTTCAGTTCTTCAGGATCCAGATACACGACCTTCTTGCTGCTCTCTTCGAGCGCCCTTTCAGCCTCTTCACTCTTCTTTCTCTTTTCCTCTTCATCCACGATTATTTCTTTCTCTTCTTCCTTTTTAGGCCTTTTCTTTTCAGAAATTTTTACAATTTTTGTTTCCTTTTTTTCTTCCTCGTAGAGGCTGGCGATTATGTTTACCGTCTCTTCATCAAGCATGGACATATGGCTTTTTACAGAAACACCCAATTCTTCGAGCTCATCCATAAGTTCCCTTGTGCTGATTTTCAACCTCTTTGCGAGTTCATATACTCTCGTTTTTGGCATCTTTTTCACCTCCAGACCTGACCAGTTTTATGATTTCAGCCGCGAGCCTGTCATCCGTTATCCCTACGGCCGAAATATTGCTGAGGCCAACGGCCCTGGCCAGATCAAACTTGCTTGTATGCTCTAACCTTACATAGACGGCACCGTGGCTCTGACATCTTTTTGCCCAGTCAGATTTTATTGAATCACTGGTATCACTGGCGATAACCAGCACCTTTTTTCCAGTCTTCTCACGCAAATATGAACGAATCATTTCTTTCCCGAAAACGATCTTGCCTGCTTTTTTCGCAAGTCCGAGATATGAAAGCAGTTTCCCTTCGTTGATAGAAACACCTCCATCAGTATCAATACTTTAGCTTAATTACCTTAACCTTTAGCTTTGAAAGCTCTTCTTTTCTATACACTAAAAGCTCTTCTCTTTCCTCATAATAATTATCGAAATATCCTAAAAATTTCTCAACGGGGGCTAAATTGAATTTCAAAGCTTCAGTCTTGAAATGCATGGGAATAATAACGCGTGGAGATAGTTTGTCAGAGAGCGCCTTAGCCTCCGCTGGTTCAATGGTATATACGCCACCCACTGGAATTAACAGCACATCGATTTCTTGTAGTTTTTCAAATAAATCGTTCTCAGGCATAGCTCCAAGGTCACCAAGATGGACCACACGTATTCCCTCGGGTGTAGTAATGTCGAAAATAATATTTGTCCCTCTTTCTGCCCCTCTGGAAGTGTCGTGATACGTCAAGTATCCCCTTATGCTAAAGCCAAGCCTCGCATATTCTCCAGGATCTTTGATTACTTCAAAATTCCCTTTTAAGAGATGATGGGCATTGTGATCAAAATGCTGGTGGCTCTCGGTTACCAGGTCAGGTTCAATGTTCGGTATCTTGTAACCTACTGATTTGTCAAAAGGGTCAGTCAAAAGGATTTTTCCTCCACTTTCAATGGAAAAGCATGAATGACCATGCCACTTTATCCTCATCTTACCACCCCCTCTTGATTATTATAGCACGCATTAATCGTAGCGTATTGAATGAAAAAAGGGCGATAAATCGCCCTTTTCTTTTAATTCCAGGAATTATTTGCCAAAGAAGAACCGCAGCATCTTTGGAAAACGCTTGGCCCAGAACTTCTCGTTGTGGAGAGCATCTTCATCTTCCACATAAAGAAGAGTCTCATCAGTTTGACCTATGTTTTTCAGAAGAGCAACCATTCTTCTGGTATCTTCCAGCACCTGTATGCCCTCTCCGATTCCCATATCAATATATACCTTTAAATTTCCAGCACCGGCATTTTTTACAAAATCGAAGATTTTTCCATCCGATACCCAGAAAGATGGACTCATGGCACCCACCATACCAAAAACTTCAGGTTTTTTAAATGCAGCATACAGTGATATCAGCCCACCCATAGAAGAGCCGGCAATAGCTGTATTTTCTCTATTTGTAAGCGTTCTAAAATGATTATCTATATATGGCTTTAGGGTGTTGACGACAAAATCAACATAAAGATCCCCCTTCCCATTGCTGTTGTAATCTTTGTTCGAAAATGGCCAGGGGGAGTATTCTGTAAGGCGTTGATCACCCATATTATATATGCCAACAATAATAAGCTCTTTGATTTCGCCATTAGCTATGAGCTTTTCTGCCGTTTCATCAGCTTCCCATTCTCCCATAAAGGAAGTGGCGGCATCGAAAAGATTTTGTCCATCATGCATGTAAAGAACAGGATAGCTTTTTTGGATATCCTTTTTGTAGTTCGGTGGGAGATAGACTATTACCGTCCTTTTATTGTTCAATTCAGGGGAATATAGCTCGAATGTCTCAAAATTGCCGGTAAGTGTATGGAGCAGTTCCACTTCCTCACCACCTTTTTCGATAAAGTCTCTCCAGTGCTTAACTTCAAATTCAAAAACGCCAGACTTCGTTATTTTCATTGTGCGATTGGGTATTTCTTCACCCTTTTCCCCTTTTTCAACGGTTTCCCAGTTTCCTCGAGTGAATTTGAATTCTATATATTCACCTATTTTAAATTTCATAGTCAGTTCATAAACTTTGTCCGCTACTTTTTTCATTTCCGTGGCCGGATCACCTGGGTTCCAGCCATTGAAAGAAGCTCCTATGTAGATTTTTGCGTCCTTGGGGGTATAGTCAGGAATATGAACTCTAAAGGTAATTTCTACTTTGTCCTGAGAAAGCGCTTTCGCAGAATCCTTTGTAACTTCACCGGGCATAGAAGTATTTGGATCATGGTTTTGTTGCAGTGAACAAGCGGAAATAATCAAGACCAACAGCAATAAAAAAGGAAAAATTTTACTCATTTGAAGCCTTCCTTTTTAATAAGTCTTCCATTTAGATCACGTATATATAGGCTTACGGTGTCGCCAAATTCTATCACCCCAAAAGTTCCAGGGGTTCCGTCCTTTGGCAATGAGGGGCTTCCGGGATTCATGATAATTCTATTCTCATACGTACATAGCTCATGTATATGGGTGTGCCCTTTTATTATAATGACAGCATCTTCTGATTCCACAGGTTTGTGTCCATGGAAAACCAGTAACTTTTTTGAGTTTAGGTTTATGAATCTTATAGCTGGCAATTCGGAGACCCCCATAAGCATGAAGTCGATCTCTGCATCACAGTTCCCTTTAACTCCAATGAGCCTATCTCCAAACAATTTGAAGCTTTCTGCCAGTTTGGCTGGGTTATATCCGCGAGGTATCCTGTTTCTTGGACCATGATAGAGATAGTCACCGGCGTGGATAATGAAATCAATATCTCCAGTGAGGTCTATTATCTTTTCAAAGCTCTCAACAGAACCATGTGTATCAGAAATCACAAGGGCCTTTTTAACCATCTGAAATATACCACCTTTCCTTCCTCTGCCGTTATCTCAACTTCATTTTTCAGAGCGATATTCGAAACTCCAAATGGCTTTTCAAAGGGCATCTTTTTGGCATTTAATTCATATTTGAAACCCTTTAGAGTTACTCGGGGTATTGATTCTCCCAACGGAAAGATAGACCAGGTTTCGCCGGGAACCGCAGGTAATGTTCTATATCCATATACCAAGCCAATCTCCAACCTTTCAGAGAGTATTTTTAATTCAAAGGTTCTTGAAAATTGTAGAAGTAACAGCAGTGTAGCCAGAAAGTGGTCCTCCCTTTCACCCGTTGCGGTTAGTAACAAAACACTTTCAAACCCCATGGAAGCGAGCTCTTTCAGAGCGAGTTCTGTGTCTGTTTCGTCTTTATCATGTGAGAACTTAATTACTTTAACTTTCTTTGAAAGGCACCAATTGAGGGTTTCGGGGTCAATTGAATCAAGATCACCAATTAGAAGGTCAGGAATGATGTTCAACTCTCTTAAATATTCGGCTCCGGAATCCACGGCAACCACATAACTGGAAAGCCCGACAACTTCCCGTAAAAAGACATCTGAAGAATCCTTTTTTCCGCCAAGAAACACAACTGCGGTTTTCATTAAACTTCTCCCGAAAACAGCATCCGCCTGTATTTATTTATAGTTCTTCTTGCTATTTTAATACCCCTTTGCTGTAATATTTTCGCGATTTTTGAGTCACTGAGACCCGGGTTTTCTTTCACGAGTTCGGCTATCATTTCCATGGCATCTTGTCTTGTTTGAGCACTACCAAAAAAATACCGTAGCGGAAAAGTTCCAACAGGAGTCTGGACATATTTCCCTTTCACAGCCCTGCTAACGGTTGATACAACAACATCTTTTTTTTCAGCGATTTCCGTCATCTTCAATGGAATGAATCTTTTCTTCTGTCCCAGAAAAAAGGCGCTGTTTTTCTTCACAAGTTCCCAGCCTATGCTGAAAAGAATCGAACGCCTTTTTTCAAGAGCGTTTACATAAAATTTAGCTTCCTGGAGTTTCTCATTCAGGTATTTTCCAGCTTCGCTGTTTAATTCCTGCAGGCATTGTTTATAAGTCTCATCGATCTTTATGGTAAGACCGTAATCTCGCACGCTCACTATGAAATTTCCATCGTTAAAATCTATGAAGAGATCCGGTTCAATATATCTTATGGGCATGCCATCCTCATAACCTGACGTGGGAAAAAGGCTATCACCTCTGAGCTTTTTCATTTCTTCGAGGCTTTCGGAAAATATGCCTTCAAATCCCACTTCCCGAATTTGCTGGATAACCTTTTCTAACAATTTTAATGGAAAATTGTATTCACACGCGATTTCTTTGAGTTTCTTCTTGAGTATGCCTTTTTCGTCCATATTTTCTTTAAGGGTTTCAAAAGCCTGGAATTCAGCGTCTTCGAGCAAATAATATGCAAGATTAGAAAGCATCTCTTCAAAGGAAGGTTGTGGCCCTTCGATCCTTTCAAAATCCCATCCCTGAAAGTCATCACGAATTTCACGCATATAGATGTTGTAATCCATTCTTGTATCGTAATCTTCTTCCTTTTCTTCCGCTGACTCTTCTGGAATCAGTTCATATTCATCTCTTTCCAGTTCTAAAAGCGGGTTTTCTTCAACTATCCCGTTCAATTCAGATTTCAATTCCAGGCAATTGAACTGGAGAAGCTTAAGCGCCTGTTGTACTTTCAGAGATAATTTGAGTTTTTGTTCAAGCCGTTGTGTAAGATTATGACTGAGCTTCACGCTATCACCATACCATTCAACAGGTTATTTTAATGAGTATAAAACCTGGTTTTTCATTTCAATTATACCTTTTGTCTCTTGAATCGCTTTCATAGGCTTTTAAATATTCAAAAACCTTTCCGTAGTTAGCCGCTATCGCACTCGCCGAAAGGGTGGCTTCATATTTATCGGTTAATTCTGCAGCTTTGCCCATAAAATAACTGCCGAGTACCAAAGCTTCTAAAGGAGCCAGTCCCTGAGCTGAAAGCCCTGCAATTGTTCCCGAAAGTAAATCACCGCTGCCACCTTTGGCCAGACCAGTATTCCCTGTATTGTTCAGCCAAATACCACCGGATTTATCTGCAATAATGGAGACTGCCCCTTTCAGTGTGAGCTGCAATTCCATTTCCATAGCGAAAGATTTTACGGTATCCATGTTGTTGACCACTTCTTCAATGGGCTTTTTAGTTAACCTGGAAAATTCGCCAGGGTGAGGGGTAAGAATGAAATTCCCTTTCCTTTTTATTGTTTCAGGTACTCTGCTGACTGCGTACAATGCATCAGCATCAACGATCACAGCCCCAAGGCTCTTTAGCCTTTTGCTTGACAACAGTTCCTTTACAAAGTCAATAGTTTCATCCGCTCTGCCTATTCCCGGTCCAACAACAAGAGCATCGACCTTGTCAAGTAAGGCGATAAGCGCATCTACATCCTCAGGCGTTAAAACAACCGATTTTGAAGCGATACAAATCGCCTCTGGCAAGTTGTTACGCACAATCTCCTGTGCCTCCCTTGGCGTAAAGGTATATACAATGCCCGCCCCGATTTTCATACTGCCAAGTGCTGCCAAAAGTGCTGCCCCCGTGTAGTCAGAGCTCCCGCCTACAATGCATACTTTTCCAAAAGTCCCTTTGTGCCCCCAAGGAATCCTTTCGGGAAGAAGAGCTTTCGCAAGTTGATCATCCACAAGCTCAATATTTGACAAATCTTCGACGAGTCTTTCGGGAAAGCCAATTCTTGCAATATGAAGCGTTCCAGTATAAACGCACCCGGGAAAGAAAAAATGGCCAGGCTTGCCAGCGCCAAAAGTCACAGTGACATTGGCCTTAAATGCGATTGGGTTAATGGAACCATTGGTGCCATCAACACCAGAAGGTATGTCCACGGCAACTTTAATCGCAGACAAAGCGTTCACATATTCTATTAGGTCAATCATTTCAGCGCTAAGACTTCCTTTAAAGCCTACCCCAAATAATCCATCCAAAATAAGGTCATGCTCACTTATGAAACTCCTGGTTTTTTTTGTGAGTTCGGTATATTTGTAAACCCTCCCACCAAAGGCTTTGAACAATCTGTAATTGAGCCTTGCTTCTTTGGTGACAGGCATTCCAAGGCTAAGAGCGCTAACTTCCAGACCCCTTGCTAACAACTTTCTTCCAGCAGCATAAGCATCACCACCGTTGTTACCTCGGCCACAAAGTAATAGTATCTTACGCGGGGAAAAGGAAAGCACCTGAAGTTCGACGGCAGCAGCAGCGCTCTCCATCAATAGTAGAGATGGCACACCTAATTCTTCTATGGTTTTTTTGTCTATCTCTTTCATTTTTTCAGGTAAAACCAGCTTCATTGAATCACCCCGGTATTATGATAACATCTCAAAATGGAATGTTATAATGATTCTTTAGGAGGCGATCGCTTGAAAAAGATGTTGACAACACTTTTTATACTCTTTGTTATTACTGTTTTTTCGATAGAATTCGACCCTCTCGCCCTTTTTTTGGAAAGGCTCTCTCTTGAGAAACAGCTTTCCATAAAAGCATGTGTTGAATTTTCGCTGATTGATACTTCAGTTGCTACTGAAACAGAGATCAAATTTGGGCTTGGCGTGAATTTCATGACTTCCGATTTTTCCGATTGGTACCTGGAAATCACTGAACCTGAGGAACTTTCTGGTATTGCTTTTGTGTTCCTCGAAAGAGAAAATGTTCTATTTAGCATTATTGATGGGAAACCTTGGAAACAATACAGAACTATGGATGACTTCACTCTGCTGGGAAATTTCTTGACTGGATTTTTCAATGGCCTTACCGATCCAAAAAATTTCGATTGGAAAAAAGAAGAAATATCAGGAAGTGTTTCTTATTTCCTCACTCCTAATGAATCCAGGCTAAGATTCATGGGATTGCTCCATGGAGGCGGTTATATTCCAAACATAATGAAGATAACTGTCAGCTTTGAAATGGAATCTGGAAGATTCCCTCTTCCTAAGTCCATATTGCTTATGGACCGATTGGAAAGGGAAAGCGTAGAAATAGTTTTCAAAGAATTCAGCTTTGACGTTGCTAAAGATTTCGGTGCGCTCAGAAAAATTTACTACTCGACATTTCAGTGAATTTGCTCTGAATCTACGGTTCATAAATTAAAGGTTTAATGATGCAATTATACGTTCCATAAATTCTTGATTCTTCCGCCGTTGATAGATTTTTAAGATGAATTCCGGAATCGGTGATCGCTAATATAAACATTTCCTCTGTCCATGGGTCTTCAATGAGTTTTACCTTTCTCGGCTCTTCAACAAGATTAAACTGCTTGGCGAATTTTATGTTGCTATTGACGTCAAAAAGAAGCACCCTCTTGCCTTTAAAATCAGCAACGATCAGTTTTTCATTGCAGAAGTCAAGGGAATCAGCATATCCGATACCAATGTTCTTTTCAACAATCAATTTGTCAGCATATATTTTGAGCACGATTAACCCTTTTAAACCAGAAGCTAAAAAAATTCTTCCCTTTTTGTCCACAAACATTTCTGAAGGTAAGAAATTAGAGGAGGTCTTGGGCAGTCCGTAACCTCCAAGCTTATCTACCTCTTCAAAATATCCATTGACCTTCTTATACAAATACAGCCCAAAACCATCGGTTGCAACAATGAGATAGTCTTTCCAAACTTCAATATCTACCACCCATCCATGTACAGGAACAACTTCAACAAACTTCAGAAAATCAGGTCTGAAGAATTTGTAGCGTAAAATGCCCCTGCTGCCATCAGCTACAAAAAGATCGAGAAATTCAATATTTATGGCGATATCCGTCACATCTCCGACACACATCGTATTACGCAATATAAGACCATCAGCCTCAAGAATGGAAAAGCCAAAATTTCTCATTGCTAGAAAAAGATAACTTCCCACTCTTACACCTGATTCAACAAAGCTTATTGGAGAATCTAAAGCGATAGTCTGGTCATTTTCCACGGTGATCATTTTTACTCCTTCGATTCCCTTTCCAGCATATATTTCCAGGGCAAATAGGCTATGAACGCTCAGCAATACAAAAAATAACAAAGTAAAAACTTTTTTCATGAGACCACCCCCTATAATCATATTAATCCGATAACAACCAGAAAGAGTTTAAAGTGCATTAACTATGAACCCAGTTGCAGTTAAATGAAACGAAGAAGCTAACGGGAAGACTTGCAAATGAGACTGTTTTTTGACAGTTCAAAGTGCATTTCAGAAATCTTCAACGGAAAGCTATTATCACTGTGGTGTTCCATAGGTATGAACACAGCATCAATCGATTTTTTACAGAGAAGATCTCTTTCTGTGGTTTTCTCGCAGGTGATAACCGGAGTGTACAGGGCGTTTATAAAAACAGGTGAAACCAAGATCCCCCCCACTTTCAACTGTCTGAACCAGAATGGGGAAATATCCGAGGGAGCTACCATCGAGATAATCCTATCAAAGGGAGCATGTAATATGCATCCGTTGTAGCCATCACCGGAATGAACTTCTACGTTGCGAAGGTCATACTTTTTGAAGTTTTTAAGAGCAGTGTCAACTAAAGAGGGAAGCCACTCAACACCAATAATGTAGGAATCCATATAGGCAGCAGCCATTATAGCCGTTGCATAGCCTGTCCCGGTGCCTATATCAAGGACTTTAGACCCTTTCAAGATTTTCAACAATTTTATCATTTCTATGGCAAGAGAAGGTTGGGTAGAAGTGCTTAAAATTCTACCACCTTCTTCCCAACTGGGAAGAACTCGGTCATACTTTGCCAGATCCCGGTATTTTGGAAGAACAAAATCACGTCTATCAACTTTGCACACTGCCTCATAAAGTTTTTTATCGTTGAGCACGCCCATAAACCGCAGCTCATCTGCTAAAGTTCTGAAAGAACCTGTCATGAGAAACCTCCAAATTGTCTCATCATCTGTGAAAAAATCATTTTTCTTTTCGCTCTTTCATTATTTCCAGTTTTGCAGCTATTGATGTTTTCAATAAATTAATGCCACCCACAAAAAGAATAACAGCGCTTAGAAAAGAAAAAATAGCGCCCAAAAAATTCTCATGTGCTAAAAAATCGAAAGTATTGAAAAATGCATAACCGCCAGCAACAATAATAATAAATCCAACTACATCATAGAAGATTGTCAAAACAACTCACCTCCAGCATTGTTAAGGAGCTTCAGGTTTTCTTCAATGTTTCTGAATAGTATCGTGTTGAATTCTCCATATTGAGACTCAAACCATTTGAAAGCGCTATACATAACTAAAATCAATATCACCACCGCTAATAATCTTACTATGTTTTTAACATTCAAAGCTGTTGGCATTTTCAGCAACAATTTTGCCCTGGCCTCCTCAATCCCTTTCACCGGATCATCCAGCAACCTGGACGGATGCTTTTGGCCACCACGCATGTAGGGAACATAATAGCCTGCCATAAGCTGCTTTATCGTATAAGAACTCCAGATGCTTCGGGTAAGGCTTGAATTGATATAAACATTCATGATACCCACTATTATGGCTATCGTTGCGCAGGAGAATACCAGAGCCAGCGGGGAAAATTCAAAAAAGAGCAATGTTGAAATGCTTATCACTCCAGTAATTGAAACTACAGCAAAAAGCAAATAGTGTTTTCTTTGACCCGCTTGCTCTTTCCCCTCCAATTCAAAACCAGAAAACTTTGACTTTATAAATAATTGCAGGAGATTGCCCGCTGCGGAGAGTAGCGGAAAGAAATAACCAACAGTCTGAGAGTGTTCCAAAAAGAACAATAGAATAAAACCCACAGAAAGAGCTATTGTTCGGACATATAGCCACTTTTTCTTATAAATGGAGAGCAAAGAAAAAGCCAAAACAATTGTGGGCATAATATATTCTCCGGAAAAAAACTGATATACAGCCAGATAAAATAGCGGTGCATCCAATAGCAAAATAATCACTGCTACACTCCCTCTTTTCCCTCTGTTACCCTTTGTTGATGATATATAATCTAAAAATCAAAATCGTTTCTTTATGGTGGATGACTTCAAGAAATAATCAAGAACAGAAATTTTTATGAACTACTTATTACCGATTCGATTGGGGTTTCAGTGTAATTTATTATATAACATTTGCTCTTAATGAATACATAGTACAATCTGCTGTGACAACAAAGCTGAGTAATCAAAGAGCGTTAAGATAAGAACAGAGGAGGTGTTTATGTGAAAAAGGTCATTTTGGTTTCTCTGGTTGTTTTCGTAGCTGTACTCATTTTTGGAGAGCTTTCCCTTGGAATTAATAGCCTTGTGCTGCCAAGTTATACTATTAACCCTGATGCATCCCCTTCCATTGTTGTGATTGAAAGTGTTGATGCTAGGGTAGCTTTTGGTTTGTTCAGGGGAGGACTTACAACTCCATTCATGGCATTTGGCTATTCTGTCGAAGATGGGTTCAACTCTTTTATGATTCCACCTGGAGCCCTTTGGTACACCTATGTTGGTGGAAAACTCCCTTTTGGAAAGCTCTATGCAATCGCAGATGTTGGTGTGCTGTTTTCTGTCTTCGAAGGGATTGTACCAAATCTGGCACTGTTAAGAATTGGCGCTGGTATGAAGCTTGGAAAACATGCTTTTTCTGAAGTCTCGGGCATAATATTGCTGCAAAATGAGCCGGATACTTTTGGTCAAGCATTAAGTGGAAAGATGTTCGACGTTGAAATTGGATATATCTTCTAATTCAAATTAGCTGAAAAACTTAGCGAGTAAGTGCTATTTCCTCGTTATTTTTGTTAGAGAACCAAATTTATGTTCAAAAAAATATAAAAAAATGCATATCAACTCTCACCTGTGCACCAGGTTCAGTCTTGCAAAGCATATGATCTTATCGGAGGTGAGCTTGATATGAGAAGAATATTGTTGGGCATCATGATTGTTGCTTTTGGCATTACCGCTTTTGGAGCTTTTTCCGTGGGGCTAAATGGCTTAGGTGTTCTTATTACTTATAGTGAACTACCAAGCCCAGGAGTAATAATTGTTCCGGATTTTTCAAACACTTTGATTATTTTAGGTAGTTTAGACTTTAGGGCTTCATTCAGTTGGCTACATGCTGGTTTGATGATGCCATTTGCGCAATACGCGAGAAACCTGGAAACCGGTGAACATGCTTTTTCACCTTTACCGTTTCAGATGATTTATCTTTATGCGGGCCTTCATCACAGTTTTAATAAACTGTATGTGCTAGCGGATGTTGGTATGACAGTGGTAGGACCATACACCGGACTACCGCTTTTAAGAGTAGGTGGAGGACTAAAACTCGGGAAACACTTTTTCCTTGAGGCAGGCTTTATGAAATGGCTGGTACCAGTTGATATATCATACAAAAATTTTGATGTGGAATTTGGATACGAATTCTAAAAACATTTTGATTTTTCAGAAACATTTGGATGGTTCAAATGTTGACTTATTTCCAAAAAAGTGTTGCACAAGTCCTGTATTTCCATTGTTTTTTTTCTTTCGGCGTGTAATATAAAGCCGAGGAGGTGATTGTACTATGAAAAAGGTATTACTTAGTACTTTGGTCATCGTTGTAGCGGTATTGGCCTTTGGAAAATTTTCCCTTGGTGCAAATAGTCTTATAGCTGCAAGTTATGTGATCGATCCAAGTGCAACCCCCTTTGTGGGGGTCGTTGAAAGTATCGATGCTCGGGTTACACTTGGAATGTTTCATGGAGGCTTAATGACCCCATTCATGATATTTGCTTTCTCATCTGATGTGGGATCTGACATGACTGCCTTTCCTCCAGGGCTTGTTTGGTATGCCTACGCTGGCGGGCACCTACCCTTTGGAAGAATGTATGCTATTGGCGATTTGGGAGTGTTAGTTTCTCTTGGTGGTGTATTACCTGATTTTGTCGTTCTAAGAGTTGGCGGCGGTATGAAACTGGGAATGCATGGATTCGTCGAATTCACCACATTGGCAGCGCTTCAAGACATTGGAAACACCATTGGAAGATTGTTTACTCTAGAATTTGGCTACACGTTCTGAGGCTGAGGAGACTCATAATAAAGAGGGGCAAATGCCCCTCTTTATTTGTGAGCAAAAACCCTTCTTTGGAAAATTCTCCTAATCTTCAAATTCTACCTTGCCGTCGAGAGAGCGTATTTTTAGCAGGCTTATAACAGGTACATTAAAGTGAGACAGTCTTTTTCGTCCGTTTTCAAAAGTCTTTTCTATCACTCCGACTATACCCTTCAATTCAGCCCCTGCGTCCAGCACCATGTTTGCGACAGCTTCAATGGTCTTCCCGCTTGCCAGAAAATCATCTACGATAAGCACTTTATCCTCAAGATTAAGCATTTCTCTAGAAAGGTATAGTTCAGTAATCCCGCCTTTTGTATGTGATGGAGCTTCAGCTTTGATGTAGTCACACATTGTAATGGGTCGCTTTTTACGAATGAAAATCAAGGGCGTCCCCAGATACAAGCTAGTAGACATTGCCGGAGCAATGCCAGAACTCTCAACAGTAATGATCTTTGTCAATTCTATCTTTCCAAACTCTTCTACAATAGCCTTTCCAACATTTCGCATCAATTCAGGGTCTATCTGATGGTTTAAAAAGGTATCAACTTTTAAAATGCCACCTTTAAGCACTCTCCCTTCTTCTTCAACGAGTTTTTTCAACAATTGTGCGCATCTTTCAATTGCATTCATCCGATCCATCATTATTACCTCCGAAGAAAACCCGGCTCATATGAGCCGGGACAAAAAGTAAAGTCCCGCTCATAGCCAGGCAATTTACGGTTGCCGGTAGAAACTCACAGGCCATATTCCTGTGATTATATGAGCCGGAAAGAATTTTATTTGATAAGATGCTATCATGCTTCAAAGGATAAATCAACAGACTTTATTCGCTAAACGCCTTCCTATTTTTTAGCATGGCTCTGAGTTATTCTCTGATCTCTAGACACGTGTTTCTCCTTGGTTTTGCACGCTTGAGTTCCGTTATTGTAGAGGAAGATGAGAGCTACTCTCTTTTTTTCTGTCAAGGTACTTTTGAAACCTTTACCTTACCGACATAGTCTGTGATAACTACCATATCAGTTTAATGTATAATTTATAGAATATTCTTGAAAGGATTGAATGCATGAACAAAAATTTCACCGAAATGGGGTTATCCCCCAAAACGCTTAAAGCAATTGAAAAAATGGGCTTCACCCAACCTACTCCGATACAGTCTTCAGCGATTCCCACCATTCTCAAAGGCAAAGACATCATAGGACAGGCCCACACCGGAACAGGGAAGACAGCGACTTTCGCCATTCCCATGCTCGAACAGTTAGATTTCTCTTCCAAGCGCGTTCAGGCACTTGTTTTGTGTCCAACCAGAGAACTAGCAGTTCAGGTTACCAGAGAGATAAGCGCCCTTGGAGTCAACCGAAGTGAACTGAGCGCAATAACCGTGTATGGCGGGCAACCAATTGAAAGGCAAATCCGAGCTTTGAAAAAGGGTGTTCAAATTGTCGTTGGAACTCCCGGCAGGCTTATGGACCATATGCGCCGTGGAACACTCAAGCTGGACAGTGTCAACTATGTGGTGTTAGATGAGGCCGATGAAATGCTAAACATGGGATTTCTTGAAGACATTGAATACATTTTGGGCGAGATTAATACTGACAGACAAACCGTTCTCTTCTCGGCAACAATGCCTAGACCAATTGTGGCATTGGCACGAAAATTCCAAAAAGATCCTGAACTCATAAGGGTGGTTGAAAGGGTTTTAACTGTTCCCACCATTGAGCAATATTATCTCGAAGTCAAAGAATCTAGTAAGACAAATGTGCTTTCACGTCTTATCGATTACTACAATCTGGGGCTTTCCCTCGTTTTTTGCAACACTAAAAAGAAGGTCGATGAGCTTGTTTTAAAGCTTCAGGAAATGAATTATTCAGCCGATGGCCTCCATGGAGACATGAGCCAGTCCCTCAGGGACAGAGTGATGAAAAGCTTCAGGAACGGATCGATCAAGATTCTCGTTGCTACCGATGTCGCTGCACGTGGTATCGATGTAGACAACATAGACGCGGTGTTCAATTACGACGTTCCAGATGATGAAGAATATTACGTACACAGAATTGGCAGAACAGGCAGAGCAGGAAAAACAGGCATGGCCTTTAGTTTTGCTTACGGACGATCACTTCATAGGCTAAGAGAGATTGAGCGTTATACAAAAATCAAAATCAATAAAATGAACATCCCGAGTTCAAGAGATATCAAGGCTAAAAAGGCTGAAGCTTTCATCGAAGAAATTGGCAGTATTCTGGAACAAGGAAATCTGGGAGACTATGTTCCCGCAGTTGAAACACTCATCAACCGTGGTTACACCTCCTTGGAAATAGCTGCTGCATTGATAAAATTGAATCTCTTCCAAAGTGGTGGTCAGCAAGAGTTGGAATCACCTCAGGATCGCAAAATGGTAAAACTCGTTGTAAATGCCGGTAAAAAGCACAATATAAGAGCCAGAGACCTTGTTGGTGCTATTACTGGAGAAGCAGGTATTTCCGGAGATAGAATAGGGGCTATCAAGCTTCTGGATAAACGCAGCTATGTTGAAATTGAACAGAAATACGTTGAACTCGTTATTGAGTCTTTGAATCACAGTAAGGTCAAAGGAAACAGGGTTTCTGTTCAGAGGGCAAGCTAAGCTTCATCTGAAGCCTTTGTTTTCTGCAACTGAACCTTGAAAAGTCTTTTGTTTTCATACATGTTTTTTTCCGCTTCCCGAAGTATCTGCTGGATATCTTCATCGGGAAGCGTTTTTGTTGCTGTGCCGGCTGCTACGGATACCTGAACTGGGAAGTGATTGATCTTTGTCAATTTCATCTCTATTCTCTTAACGATTTCTTTTGCCTTTTCCCGTTCTGTTTTGATGAGTAGAATCACAAATTCGTCCCCGCCCCAGCGAACCACGAGGTCCTCATGTCGGCAGGATTCTTTGATGGCTTTTGCTATTTCTTCGAGATAATTATCACCGGTAAAATGTCCATACGTATCATTTACGGTTTTAAGCATATTTACATCTATAAAAATGATACTTATGGGCAAATTCCTCTCTGTATCAAGTCGGTTGAGCTCTTCCTCCAAAAAGGCTCGGTTATACAACCCCGTAAGACTATCATGAAAAGCAAGATA
This sequence comes from Thermotogae bacterium, assembly GCA_003643975.1. Lineage (GTDB taxonomy): Bacteria > Thermotogota > Thermotogae > Petrotogales > Kosmotogaceae > Kosmotoga_B. The sequence continues at coordinate 16,750 of QNAR01000010.1, forward strand.
GCGCTCTCTTTTTTGAACCCTTATTCTGCGTATCGCCTCAGCTGCATGAAGTGCTAATAGCTCAGCCATTCTTACGTCATATTTTGTAAACGCAGAAGGTTTATAAGATATGGTTTGAAAAATACCGTATTCACCGATCGGAACACTTATGGCTGATTTGATTTTATCGTTTACAGGCCTGGCTTCAGGAGTGCTTTTGATATCATCTATCATGATAGTTTTACTAGTTAAAAGGGTTTTGCCCGCTATACCTTTATCTTTAGGTGCCCGCAAAGGGCAGTCTATTTCTGGAGATTTTCTTTTTACCACTAACTCTTCGCCTTCCAGGATATCTAAGCTGTAAACATCAAAGCTGAGAATGCTTCTTGCCGCGTTGACAATAAGGTCATAAACTTCTTCCTCCGTTTTGCACTTTTCCATTTGCAGGGCAATATCATGAAGTCTTTCCGCTTTTTCCTTTAAAATGCGGTTTTCTTTGAGCTTTTCATTCAAATCCAATGTTCTTTGCTTTACCATTTTTTTCAGGAACCAGCTCCAAAAGAGGATTAGCAATGTGACCAAAGCAAGGATGGCAAATGCATAGTATAGGATTTTCACAATTCTTCCACCGTAAACAGCTTTCCAATCTAATGGTCCAAACCATTTTTCATAAAGTTTATTATATTCGCCATTTTTAATCAGCAAAAGCAACCCTTTGTTGAGTTTGTTCAAAAGAGCTACATTATCCTTTTGTACAGCAAAAGCATAATCCCGTTCGTAAATAACCCAGTCAGAAAAAGCGAGATTTTTTAAGTTATATTCTTTTATCAGATATAGGGCCTGATACTTGCCAAAAATGCCATAATATCCAACACCTTTTGAAAGGAGTTTCAACCCTTCAAGAGGAGCCTCAACGGTGATGATCTGGTCTGTAATATGTTTTTCGAGAAGGTAATCATGCATTACCCCACCTCGTTGAACAACAATGGCTTTATTGTGAAGATCGGATTCTGAATCGGGTTTTTTGGTGCCTTTTCGAAAGAATAGCGTCATATAGAGGGTGTTATGCGGAACAGAAAAATCGAATTGCTCTGCTCTCTGGGGTGTTACAGCCATTCCAAGAAGCCCATCAAGCTTTCCATCATCAAAATCAGAACGGATTTTCCCCCATTCGTCTAAACGTATTTCAATCTCGAGCCCTGTAACCTTTGCTATTGCTCTGGCAAGCTCTACATTGAATCCTGTGATATTTCCAGATTCATCTATGTACTCATAAGGAGGATAATTGCTGTCGCCACCGAATAGAAGATTTCCTGCAAAGATGTTCAAAGCGTATAATAAAAAAAGAAAGACAGTAAGAAAAAGTTTTCTCCCTGAACCCATATTTGCCTCCTGTTAAATTGATTATATCACTCTAATTTAGAATAAATGAAATGGGGGTAGAATTGATATGCTTTACAGAGAAATATGCAAAGCGAGAGAAAAAGTTTCCATACTGGGCTTTGGATGTATGCGCTTCCCTACTGTTGATGGAAAAATTGACAGGAAAAAGGCTTCTGAAATGCTTTCTTATGCCATTGAACATGGCGTTAATTATCTCGATACTGCTTATCCTTATCATAACGGGGAAAGTGAACCTTTCATTGGGGAATTCCTGAAAAAAACCGGATACAGGAAGAAGATATTTCTGGCAACAAAACTTCCAACCTGGCTTGTTAAAACAAGAGAAGATATGGATAGATACCTGAATGAACAGCTTCAAAGGCTTAAAACAGACTACATCGATTTTTACCTGCTACACGCTCTTGACAAAAACAAATGGGAAAATATGAAAAAACTCGGCTTTGACACTTTTCTCAACCAAGCGCTTTCAGAAGGAAAAATCAGGCATGCGGGTTTCTCTTTTCATGACAACGTAGAGGTTTTTAAGGAAATCATTGACGGTTATGACTGGGATTTATGCCAGATCCAGTACAATTACCTTGACACCGATTACCAAGCGGGACAGGAAGGCCTGAATTACGCTGCAAAGAAAGGCATAAGTGTGGTGATCATGGAACCCCTGAGAGGTGGAAAACTCGCAAATAATGTACCTAAGGAAGCACTGAAGTTGCTAAATACTCTGGGAAGGACAGCGGCATATTGGGCTCTCAGATGGGTCTGGAATCATCCTGAAGTTTCTTTGCTTCTCAGTGGAATGTCAACTCTGGAACAAGTTATAGAGAACATCAAAACGGCAGATGATGGGAAAGAAAATTCTTTTGAAGAGGCAGAGATAGAAATAATTGACAGAGTCAGAAAAATCTTTCTGGACAGGATCAAGATCAATTGTACCGCATGCGAATACTGCCTTCCATGTCCAAATGGTGTAAATATTCCCTACGCCTTTCAGCAATATAACAATGCATTTATGTTCGACGACCTAAAAGGGGCTAAGTGGGCTTATATGAACTTTTCAAAACCCGAACAGAGGGCTTCAAACTGTGTCGAATGTGGTACTTGTGAACCGAAGTGCCCTCAGAACCTCCCGATAATTTCCCTCTTGAAGGAGGTTGCCGCTGTTCTTGAAACCGACTGAAGAATTCAGCCCTTCAGCTTCTTTTCAATGGGAACTTTTTTCAATCTTGCGTAAAGGGGAATCCCTCTCATATAGTTAACCGGGGCTTCCCCTTCAATTAAAGGTCTGGCATATTCTACAAACGCTGATGTCACGCTAAAGCCGTCATATGAAATGAATTCTCCCGGAAGGTATTTCACTGCAGAAGCGACACCGGCAAGTTCGACAGGTTCGTAATGCCTTAAATAAGGAGAATCATTATCCCTTATAATGGAAACCATAATATCGCTCAAACCATCCATGATAGCAAACTTAACCGCCGCTGCTCCGACCTCTATGGCTTCCTGCCAGTCTGTGAGACTTGCGACATGCCTTGAAGATCTCTGAAGGTAATCCGGTAAAGCAGTGTGAACTTTCCTGCCAAGGTGCTGGCGAATTAACTTCTGAAGATATATGCCTATCTTGCCAAGTTGAACATTGCCAAAGGCATCGAGATAATCTTCGGTGGAGATGTAGTTTCCTTCAGAATCCTTCAATGCTTCAGCAGCGACTATGCTACAGTAACCATCTCTTGCTATGACTTCTTCAACCTTGGAGAGGAACTTTTCTTCGTCGAAGGGAACCTCGGGAAGAAGGAAAATCTGAGGGCCACGTTCCCCGTTCATATTTGCAAGAGCTCCTGAAGCGGCAAGCCAGCCCGCATAGCGCCCCATTGATTCAAGAATGAAAACCTGAGTTGAATCAGTATGCATCGATTCCAGATCTCTGGTTGCTTCGAGAATTGAAATGGCTGTGAACTTTGCCGCTGAACCATACCCCGGGCAATGGTCCGTGTGCATCAGGTCATTATCCACGGTTTTGGGAATACCGATGGCTTTAAGATCATATCCAAGCTCTTTTGCCTTTATCGCTATTTGGTGAACTGTTTCCATAGAATCGTTGCCACCGTTGTAAAGAAAATATCCAATATTATGTGCTTCAAATATCTCAAAAAGCCTTTTGAACTCTTCTTCAGTCTTCAGCTTCTTTCTGCAAGAACCAAATATGGCTCCCGGAGTGTATGCTATTCTCTCGATTTCATCCTTAGATTCCCTGGTCAAATCAAAAAGCTTTTCCTTCAAAATACCGCTAATCCCATTCATTCCAGCATAAACTTTTTCAATTTCGGGGTTATTTAGGGCTGCTACAATCGCCCCATAAGCAGAAGCATTTATTACCGATGTAACCCCGCCCGATTGCCCATATATCAAATTCTTTTTGTTCATAAAGAAACCCCCTCATTCTTTGTTTTTGATGATTATAGCACAAAGCGAGGCTGTCAGCTGGTGAAGCGACGGTAAAAGCCGTTGTTGGTTGTGGGTTGTAGGTTGTGCGCAAAACATGTTGGGTA
>QNAR01000011.1 GCA_003643975.1 Thermotogae bacterium
GCTGACGACTATATAACTAAGCCTTTTAGTGTCAGAGAGGTATTAGCAAGGATTAGAGCTGTATTCAGAAGAATTCAGCAAAGTATCCAGGCTAAGGAGGAAAGGCCGAAGAAGATAACGGCGAGAGATCTTGAAATCGATACAGAAAAGTATGAAGTCAGAGTTCGCGGAAAGCTAGTGAGCCTTACTCCATTGGAATTTGAATTGTTGAGGTTCCTTGCTGAAAATGAAGGAAAAGTCTTTAGCAGGGATGTGCTTCTCGATAAATTGTGGGGATACGATTATTACGGAGACACAAGAACTGTTGATGTGCACATCAGAAGACTGAGAACAAAGATCGAAGAAGATCCATCAAATCCCAAGTACATAATGACAGTTAGAGGAAAGGGGTACAAATTCAGGGATCCTGGAAAGGAAGACTGAATCTTGATTTATGTTATAACAATAATGGCAGCGCTTATTGCGCTGCTGTTTTTCGAATTTTTAACTTGCAGAAGGACTATAAGCAGATTCATGAAGATAAAGAGACGCATAGCTCGGTTAACAGGAGTAGATGAAAAAGCTGAAATCATCAGCGTTTATGACGCGCTGAGAAAACTCATCAGGGATAAAGATGCACATATCGAAATGCTCACTGGAAAAGTCGAATACATGAGAAATGTACTTGATAACATGAACGAAGCTTTTCTCATCGTTGATGAAAACGGGAAGATCGAATATATCAACAATGCTGTTAAAAAGATTGTAGATACCTCCGGGATAATTGGGAAAAAACTAACAGATGTGCTGAACAATTTTTTCATAGGAGATCTTTATGAAGAACTAATGGAGACAAAAGCACCGCAGCATAGTGAGATCACGTTCTTTGGAACCAGGAGGGAATATTTTGATTGTGAAATGATACCCGTTTCCCACGCAGGTGTGAACCACGTAATCATCATTTTGAGAGATATAACAAAGGAAAAACAACTGGAAGCGATCAGAAGAGAGTTTGTGTCAGACGTTTCTCATGAGTTAAGAACACCTCTTACTTCGATTCATGGATATGCGGAAACGCTTTTGGATCATGATCTGAACGACAAAGAAACGGTTCAGCATTTTTTAAGCATCATTGAAAAAGAATCTGCGAGAATGACAAGATTGATCAATGACCTCCTTGATGTGGAGAAATTAGAATCGGGAGATGCTCAATTCGCAGTTACGGATGTAGAGCTTTCAGAAGTTGGTAGATATGTTTTGAAAATAATTGGTAACCTCGCCAAAGAGCTCGGAATAAAGGTTATGAATGACTTTGAAGAAGGAGTTTTTGTTGAGGGTGATTTTGATAGACTGGTACAGCTAACCTTAAACCTTGTGGACAATGCAGTCAAATACACAGCTGTAAAAGAACATGGTCCAAAGGAAGTTTGGCTTCGCATATATGCACTGGCAAATTTCGCCTTTATTGAAGTAGAAGACACAGGTGTAGGCATTCCAGATGAAGCGCAGAAAAGGATATTCGAAAGGTTTTTCAGAGTAGATAAAGCGCGTTCACGGAAAATGGGGGGTACTGGTTTGGGGCTGGCTATTGTAAAATTTATTGCTGATAAGTTGAATGCCACAGTTGAACTTGAAAGTGAATATGGTAGCGGGACAACCTTCAGAGTAAAAATTCCACTTAAGAAGGTGATAAAGTGAGGATCTACGATATTATTTTGAAAAAAAGAGATGGTGATTCTAACACAAAAGAAGAAATCCGAACCCTTATTGAAGGTTATGTAAAGGGTGAAGTCCCCGATTATCAAATTTCCGCCTGGCTTATGGCGGTCTTTTTCAATCATATGACACCCAAAGAATGTTCAGACTTAACGGAAGTAATATTGAATTCCGGTGAAAAAATCGATCTTTCTTCAATAAAAGGAATTAAGGTAGATAAGCATTCCACAGGCGGTGTTGGTGACAAGGTTACTCTGGTTCTTGGTCCCATTGTTGCTTCGCTCGGCTTAACTTTTGCGAAGCTTTCTGGAAGAGGGCTTGGGCACACTGGTGGTACGATAGATAAACTGGAATCTATTCCTGGTTTTAAAACAACTCTAGAAAAGGAAGAATTTTTTTCAATCGTAAATAATATCGGGATTGCGGTAGCTGGCCAAACTGCAAACATTGCTCCCGCTGATAAGAAGTTGTATGCGTTGAGAGATGTTACCGCAACTGTTGATGAAATCTCGCTTATTGCTTCCAGCATTATGGGTAAGAAACTTGCAATCGGTTCCGATATCATAGTGCTTGATGTGAAAACCGGTTCAGGAGCTTTCATGAAAAAGCTTGAAGACGCCCGAAAACTCGCGAAAGCAATGCTCGATATTGGAAAAAGACATGGAAGAAAAATGTCAGCAGTTGTAAGTGACATGAACCAACCTCTTGGAAATATGGTGGGGAACGCACTTGAAGTTCGAGAAGCCATAGAAACACTAAAAGGGGAAGGACCAAAGGATCTTTTGGAACTAACGGTTGCCATTGCGGAAAGAATGGCAATTTTATCCGGAATAGTTGATGGAGAGAGCGCAAGAAAAATGATCTATGAAACCATCACCTCTGGCCAAGCACTCAAGAAGTTTGAAGAATTCGTTGAAGCACAAGGCGGGAACCCTGAAGTGGTCGATAAGCCAGAGCAAATTCTCCCAGCTTCACAGTATAAGTTTACCGTGGAAAGCCCTCAGAAAGGATTCATAAAAAGTATAGATGCCCAGGAAATAGGGATTTCTGCAATGGTGTTGGGTGCTGGGCGTGAAAAGAAAGGTGACAAGATTGATCCAGCTGTTGGCATTGAAATATTGAAAAAGGTAGGAGAAAGAGTAGAAGCTGGAGAACCGTTGGCTGTTATTTACACCAATGATGTGAACAGATATGAATATGCTAGAAAAAGATTGCTTGAGGCTTACAGCTTCTCAATGGATGAAGTTCCAAAACTTGAACTCATACATGAGATATTTTGAGGTTTGAAAATGTGGAAAAGTATTTTGATCACTATCATGATAATGCTCCTGTCAACATTAGCTCTTTCTAAAACTCTTGTATTCTCCTATGCAGGGAAGCTTTATCAGTTTTCCGAAGAAATGCTATTTAAGGACGGTTCCCGTAATTTTGTGTCAGTTGATTTTGTAGATGAAGTTTTGAAAGATAGCATAGTCTCATCATCTGCGAATGGAAAAGAACTTTTTATAATACTTCCAGGTGGAAAGATGCTATCTGTTTACGCGAACTCAGAGAAAGCTATTTTGGACTTCAATGAAACATTTGAACATGTGGTATTATCAAAAGGCTCAAAGATTTATCTCGATGCAAGTTTCATTTGTTACTTTTTAAATCTTTCACAAACCGAGACGGAGAGTAGCGTTATTTTCTATGATCAGCCTTTCAGGCTTATGAACGTACAAAAAGGCACTGATAGTGTCATTTTTGAATTTGACAGACCTGTTCCTATGGGATTCATGAACTACTGGCATACAGAAACCGGGGCTCTGATTGTAACCTTCAAGCCCGTTGTATCGGATGATGTGAATATTGGCAGTGAATTTGAGGTTTATTCGGGCAAGCAAATGCTGAGATTTTTGTTAGATGGGAAAAGCGAGTGGTATCAGGCTTATCCTGTCTTTGACGGAAAACGGGTTATCATTCGTAAATCTTCCGGATGGGGGAGAGTATTATCAACTTCATCTGGTGAAAGTTATAAACTCAGTAGTGTCGAGGGAATAGTTTCCGGTAGAAAATTCGTGATTACCCTCCTTGAATTTGAGCCAGAGGCTTTCAAAATAGAACTAGCCTATGGAGGAAATGGGATTCCTTCTGTTAGGGATATACGGGACATTGCAGAGAAAAATGGTGCATTTGCAGTTATAAATGCGGGATATTTTGACCCATCTAACAATTTTCCAATTGGTTTGTTGGTAGATAAAGGCGAAATCGTTAGCCTCCCTTCTCTGGGCAGACCCATCTTTTTTGTTACCCGAGATGGGGAAATAGGGATTTCGAGAATGGATATCGAGCTATTTCTAAAAGTCAACGAGAGAAAGGTTAGAATTAAAGGTGTAAACACGCCTTATAAAGGAGAGCTTCTCGTTTACAATGATCATTTCAATGGTATTATTCCTTACTATGAGGACTTTACCTATTTGAACATAAAGAACGGCATTGTGGTTGGAAAAAGCTATAATGAAAGAGTTGAGAAAGGGACCTATACACTGTTGATTTCTCCAACAGGGCTTGAAAAAACCGGTGAAATAGATGTTGGACAGAAAGTTGAGTTTGAAACCTACAACAGCTATGGATATAACCTTGATTTTGCCGTAGAAGGAGGTCCCTTGATAATATCTAATGGCGATCCGGCAAGCGAATACGAAAGAAATTTTTATAATTCCTCCTTGCTGGATAACAGAGCACCCAGAACCTTTGTGGGAATAACTACACGCGGGTCGCTGGTTTTTATGGTTGTTGATGGGTATCAGTCAAGAAGCTATGGATTAAGTTTTAAAGAAATGATAGAATTTTTCTCGGACAAAAATTTTTCCAATTTGATGTGTCTGGACGGTGGGCGAAGTTCAGCGATCGTTGTCGGGGGTAAGTTGTTAAATTCCCCTTCTTCTGGAGCGCCTGTCCTTCCTGTTGCCATAATGATAGATTATAAATAGTTTTGGAGGTGGAGTTTATGGACAAGATCAATCCCAAAGACAAACGAAACATTGTTCTTTTGGGTCATCATGGTTGTGGTAAAACCCATTTAATCGATTCCATTCTTTTTACTTCGGGGAAACTTGATCGAACAGGTGTATTCGTCACAGATACCGAAGAAGCTGAAAAAAACCGCAAAGCGAGCTTTTCTCTCGGTATTACCGGCTTAAGCCATAAAGGCGTGAGAATAAACTTGGTGGACACTCCGGGCATGGCAGAGTTCCATGCAGAAACAGTTAATGGTCTTTACTCTTCTGAGAATGTTTTGACAGTCATCAACGCTGTTTCTGGCATGGAAATAATGACAGAAAGATTCGGAAATATTGCCAAGGAACTGAACAAAAGCATAATGGTTTTCTTCAACATGTTGGACAAAGATCGTGCCGGTTACAAGGCCACTCTCGATGAAATCAGAGAAACTTTTGAAAGAACCCCTGTTTTGTTACAGCTTCCAATAGGGAGTGCTTCTGAACTCAAGGGTATAGTTGATCTCGTGGAAAACAAGGCATATATTTATGAAGGCGAAACCGGTAAATTCAATGTCGAAGATGTTCCAGCTGATCTCCAGAACGCCGTAGAAGAAGCTAGAACAAAGATGATAGAAGACGTAATCGAAACTGATGAAGCTCTGATGGAAAAATATTTTGAGGGAGAAGAAATCACCACCGATGAACTCAAGGAAACCTTGAGAAAGGCGTATGTTGAGAATCAGATTATCCCTGTGCTTCTTGGTTCCGCTATGAAAAACATAGGTATCAATCTCCTTCTTGACACTTTTGTATCATTGGGAAAAACACCCGAGGAGGCAGCGCCTTGGTCTGCTGAACTCGTAAATGGTGGAGAAATCTTGGTAGAGCCTTTAGAATCTGAACCTCTTGTGGGATACATTTTTAAATCTACCGTTGACCCATTTGTGGGAAAATTGACCTTCATTAAGGTCATTTCTGGTTCATTAAAACAGGGTGATTCTTTTATGGTTGTGGACCAGGATTCCACAGAAAAAGCTGGGCACTTACTGATAGTTGATGGCACAAAAGATATCGAACTCACAGAAGCCTCTCTTGGTGATATTGTTAAAATTGCCAAGCTGAAAAAGAGCGCTGTCGGAGACACCATCACACATAAAGACCGCCAATTAAAGCTTAAATTGCTTGATTGGCCAGAACCCATGTTGTCAAAATCTGTTCAGCCAAAATCCAAATCGGATATTGATAAAATTAGCAATGGTCTCTCAAGGCTGGCCGAATCAGATCCAACCTTTGTCTGGGAACACGATGCAGAAACTGGTGAGACTGTTATTTCCGGCCTTGGCAGTGTTCATCTCGATATCATGGTGGAAAGACTCAAGAAGCTATTTTCTGTGGATGTGGAAGTGGGAAAACCAAAGATAGCCTACCGAGAAACTATTAGAAGAAAAGTTACAGCAGAGTACAAGCACAAGAAACAGACAGGCGGTCATGGGCAATATGGACATGTTCAAATTGAAATAGAACCGCTGGAAAGAGGTGCTGGTTTTGAATTTGTTGATAAGATAGTTGGAGGCGTAATTCCCAAGAACTACATCCCGGCCGTTGAAAAAGGTATCAAAGAAGCGATGAAAAAGGGTGTTCTGGCCAGTTACCCTGTTGTTGACGTACGCGTTACCTTAGTTTATGGGTCATATCATGATGTTGATTCTTCTGACATGTCTTTCCAGATAGCTGCCAGCCAGGCATTCAAAAAAGGTATGCAGGAAGCTAACCCGGTTATCCTCGAACCAATTATGGATGTGGAAATATTTGTCCCGGACGAAAATGCTGGTGATGTAATGGGCGAAGTTACTTCTCGAAGAGGCAGACCCATGGGAATGGAATCCGTTGGTAAGGGTATTAGTAAGGTCATCGCACAGGTTCCATTGTCAGAAATGCTTGATTTCTCCAGTAAATTGAGTTCAATAACCAGTGGTAGAGGGTACTTTACCATGAAATTTGCTGGCTATCAGGAAACACCACCTGATATTCAACAAAAGGTCATTGTGGAAAGACAGCGAGAATTGGAAGAAGAATAAGCTTACTAAAAAGAGGGGGCTTGAGCCCCCTCTTTTCATTTTTAAGACCATGAACTGTGAAAGAATTCTATTAGTCTGAAGTAAGAAGGGGATATTATGCACTTTGGATACAAAAGCTATGTGATAAAACTCTACGGAATAAGATCTTTAAAAGAAAAAAGAAGCATTTCAAAAAGATTACAAAATGAGTTAAAAAAATCCTTCAATGCATCTGTTATAGAAAGTGGCAAGCATGATTCAAAAAACTGGCTGGAAATTTCAGCCGGAATGATTGCAAATTCAAAAGGCGAGCTGGAATCACTTTTCCAATGTATTGAAAAGAGGATTTCCGAAAACGGATTCGATATCATTGAAGTAACCACAGAAATCTGGTAAATCAAGGAGGTGGGGATATGAAAAAGGCAACAGTGCTGCTGATTGTTTTCTTACTTTTAACTGTGTTACTCCAAGCTAAAGAGAAGCTGTATGTCTTCAACAATTTTGTGGTTTTAGTGGGCGACGCAACGCCTTCAACAGAAACTTTTACCATTGAAGCTCCGATTAATGCTAAATTAGAATGGCAAAACTTTCTCGCAACTGGATTACCTCGAGAAACTCAAATCGCTTACAAAAGGAAAGACGATCTTGAAAGTTTATACAAAAAGAATTTAAGGAAAAATATCCGCTTTAGATTTTCATGGGGTGAAGAAAAGGAACTGTATTTGATTTCTACAACGCCGGTGCTAAAGGATATGAAGAGTGGAGCGATTTACTACAAACCCGAAGGATATCCCATCTTTCCGGAAACGGAATTTAGTTCTGTGGACAAATTTATCCTTCACTTTCCAAAATCCCCGGAAAGCAGAATTTTCTATTCATACGTTATTACAAACGGAGGCTGGAATGCTAGCTACATGATTAGATTTGATGAAGTGAGTATGATAACTGGTTATATGAGTCTTAATCTTGATTTTGATCCTGGGCAAAGAGAATGCTATGTTGTAGCCGCCGACATTCCTGAACCCAATATCAATCAGGTTGTAAGAGGGCTTTATAAAGCGGAAGCACTGAACTTTGCCGCATCACCTGAGGGAAAGTCCCCGGATTTCATCTTCTATCGGTTGCCTGTCATTCCATTGGAAGGTGGCGCGAAGATCGCTTTCCTTTCAGAAGAGATAACACCGATAAAAAGGTATGTATATCGTCCCAGCTTCCTTGGTTCTTTTACAGGGGTTTCTATTGACTATGAAATCAAAAACCTTCCTTTCGATTTACCAGCTGGGACTGTGCAGCTTTTTGATGGAGATAGGTATTCAGGTTTTACTTCTATAACCACACATGTTAAAGGAGAGGTACTGAATTTAACCAACGTTGCAAAGTCGCTTGAAGTCACGGCGAAATCGAAAGATGCATTTATCGGAAAAAGCTATAACGCTTTGAAGTATCGTAGAGTTTACATATTGAAAAATACCGATAGCGAGTCACATGAAGTTACAATTTCAGATGTTCTTCCATTGGGAACGATAAAATATGTTCTATATGTAAATGGAATTGAGAAAGAGCTAAAAATAAATGAGGGAGGCGATTTTGAGGTTACTATCACCGTTCCTGACAAAGGTGAGGTGACAATAACCCTTGAGTATTCAGTTCCAAAAAGTTGAGAAGCTGAAAATCATTGCACAAGCGCTTTGTAGAAGCAATCGGATAAAACATATACTGGGTGTTGAGAAGCTCATCGTAAAATTGGCTGACGTTTATAACCTCGATAAAACTTCTTGTCGTATGATGGCTTTGGGACACGATCTCTTCCGGGATATTGATGGAAGAATTCTTCTGAACATGGCTAATAGCTTTAACTATACCTTTAACAAGCTGGAGGCGGAAAAGCCGGTTCTGCTTCATGGAAAATTAGCAGCCCTATACTTGAAAAGGGTATTTAATGTTAACGACGAAATCTTCAAGGCTGTTTTTTGGCATGTTTCTGGACATCCAGATCTTTCTAACTCTGCTAAAGCCTTGCTTATAGCTGACATGGCAGAGGAGAACAGAACATTCCCGGAGGCATCCTTAATTCGAAAAAATGCCTTTGACAATCTGGAAAAAACCTACGCAGCCGTGATAAGATTAAAGATGAGCTGGGCATTGAAAAGTAATCAGTTTATCTTACCGGAGACAGTGAATACCTGGAATCGGCTATTGCTTGGGGGTGTTTTGATTGGCAACTATAAGAATTCGCAATAAGAAAAGCAGAAGTAGTTATGGTATTATGATTGCCCTTGTTGTGGTTTTAGTGCTTGTAATTGGCGCTGCTTATTTTTATTTCAAGATATCTGTCATACGAAACAGTGAAGAATTTCAGGCAAAGAAAATAGATTACTTGATTCATGTTGATGCTGAAAATCCGTTTTATATTCTCATACGGAATAAGAAAGATTATGGCACTGTAATCCTCGAGCTACCTGAATATCTTGCTCTTGAGCCGCTTGAAAAAACGTTAAGCGGGAATTCTCTTAATGAAACCAAGAAATTGATAGATAGCTGGCTGGGTATAAGCAGCGATGAATATTACTACTGGGAAACAGATCAAAAGGGTATCAAAGAACTTGCTTTGAAATTCGGGTTGAATACGGACAATTACCAGGAATTGCTTGACAGACTCTCGAGAAGAGGATTGGAATTCTTTGATTATTGGAAATTGAAAAGTTATGTAGATACAATTTTAGAGCGTGACAGTGATGCAAGTATTTCAAAAGCTGGATTTGCTGCAATTTTACAACGGCTGAGCGAAAGCAGCCTGAAATATTTCAAAGTCTCTACCATTACCCAATACCCAATAGAAATCAGGACATCCCTTTCGGAAAGCCCTGTTAAGAAGCTGTATCTTGAAGAAAAATCGCTTGAAGATCTCATGGCGCTTTTTGCGGAGTGGTAATGGTAAATGCCTTTGAAAAAGGGATTGATTTCTCTCATAGCGATATTGTTGCTTCTTTCGATTTTTTCTCTTCAGCTTATTGCATTTGATGTTTTTACCCGCTTCAAAGAGGCTGAAGGCACAGGTTTTTTCTTGCTTCTTGGTACTGATTCTGGCGGGAAAAATTCGATAGGAGGGAGAACGGATTTTATCCTTGCTCTGAAGTCAGGAGAAGCCGGATTGGAAGCTCTCAGAATTCCTAGAGATACTCTTGTTTCCTGGGATGGAAAAGAAATGAAGATAAATGCGTTGCTAAATCGATTTGGAATAGAAGCCATGAAAAAGAGTGTTGAAAGCATAGTAAAGGGAAGTTGCTTTGGCTATATGGTTTTAGATTATTCTACTGTGGTCAAATTAACTGATTTCGTTGGTCCAGTAGAAGTTGAAATCACAAAGCCCATGCACTATGACGATTATCAACAGAATCTACACATACATTTCGATCCTGGTATTTATCACCTTGCGGGAAATGAACTTTTAGGATATCTAAGATACCGATACGATGCTTCAGGAGATATAGGTAGGATTGACCGTCAAAAGGATGTTATGGAAAAGCTACTAAATAACTTTCGAGAGTTATCATTTTCGGGCATGTTCAAGACAGCAGTATTTTTTGCAAGGAACACCCGAATGGAGTTTGATTTTGTACATGCCCTTAGTTTTGCAAGAAATCTTCTGAATAATGGTTTTTCAATTTCTTTTAGAACACTTCCCTATCGTCTCGATGAGGAAGGCAACATAATAATCTCCGAAGAAGCAAATGAAAAAGTGAACGAAGTGAAAGTACTTGTTATAAACAATATCCCCGGGTTCAGATCCTTTGCTGAGATCGTCAAAGGGCAATGGCTCAAAAGAACAGGTTTGCATGTGGATACAATTGACGAATACCTTCACATACGAGATGTTGCTTCACAAGAAACCGTTATATTCATAAACAATCCTGCTGATGAAATAATAAAATTCTTCGGAGCTGCACATCCTCTGCACAAACCACGGGTATTCAGGACATATCAGCTTCAAGGAGTGAGAGAATATTACTCACTTCTGGATATGTATTCCAAGAATAGATATTATATTTCCGATTATGACTATATTGTCTTGCTTGGGAGTAGGAAATGAGAAAATTGTTGCTTGCCGGGAAACTCGCAAAGAGCTTTGCGTTTAAGGAAAAAAAGCATTTTGTAATACCCGTAATTGCTATCGGAATTGGGTTTGCGGGGCTTATTGTCATTCTCTCAGTAATACACGGTTTTGATGCTTTGTTGTTGGATTCATTAACAGGCTTTTTCCCCCATTTACTTGTAGATAGCACTTCAAAGCCTGTTGACGATATAGATGGAATTTCCCGGATATTTCATCTTGAATTGTCAGAAGGCGTCATATCCATGGGAGGAAAATTCAAAGGGGTAATCGTCTATACCACGGATGCAGAAGGTCTGGGATTTTTTTCCCGCTTTGTGCTTTCCGGTGAGCCCCCAGAAGATGGTGAGATATTGATTGGCTCAGCACTTTCAGAATCGTTGGGACTTAAACCCGGAGATGCTGTGCAAATGACATGGAGCGTAATTAACCGTCCCTTTTCACGTCGAGTAATTGTATCGGGTATTTTGAAAACAGGGGTTTATCAATTTGACTCGAATATCTGTATCGCCAATGACAACAGCAGTAACGGCTTGTGGGCGATATATCTTAACGATCCCAGGCAGGCCAACAGGGTGAAAGAAGAGCTTGGCAAAAAGATTGCTGGCAATATCTACACCTGGACGGAGTTAAACGAAAGTTTTGCGAAAGCTGTGAAGGTGGATGAGTTTTTTGCACTTGTAATAACGCTTTTTGTGGTTCTTTTGTCGGGTTTCGGAATAATGAATGCCATACTCTATTCTGTCTTAACCAGAAGGCATGAAATCGGGATATTGAGTTCATTGGGATTGTCTCCTGGCTATATAGCCTTTGTATTTTGGATGCAGGCTGTAATAGTCTCTATTGTTGGCCTGCTGCTCGGCAGTATCATTGGAGGAGTATCTTTGCTGATTATTTCGGGTGTCAAGGTGCCATTGCCTGAGGAGGTTTTTTATGCAACTTACCTACCTGTCAAATTCAGCTGGTCAGATTTTCTGTTAGCGCTTATCTTTGAGTTCGTATTGATAACCATCTTTTCGTTGATTCCTGCAAGGCATGCTGGAAAAGTCGATCCCATGGAGGTATTGAGATATGAGTGACGCTGTACTTGAAGCCCGAAAAGTCGTTCATTCTTATGGTCAGGTAAATGTTCTCAGGGGGCTTGATTTTACAGTGGATTCACCCGAAATCTGTGGTATTTTCGGTAAGTCAGGCTCTGGAAAGTCAACTCTAATCGCTATACTTGCCGGTTTGATGAAGCCGGTTTCAGGCGATATCTTTGTAGATAGCAATAAGGTATATGAATCCTTCCGGTCGATGCTTTCTATGAGAAAGCGAATGGGAATAGTTTTTCAACTCAGGAACCTGCTCAAAGAGCTAACGGTTGAAGATAATCTAAAAGTCGCTTCTTTGGCTAGAGGGCAGGAAATAAAGTCTGAGGAAATCAATGAATTACTATCGACAATGGGAATATCTCAGCTAATATACCGTTATCCTTCAGAATTGTCAGTTGGAGAACAGCAAAGAGTGGCAATAGTACGTGCCCTTGTTGGAAAGCCAAAGATTGTATTTGCAGATGAACCCACTGGCAGCGTAGATGAAGATAACAAGAAGGGGATACTTAGGCTTTTTCGCAAAATTACAGAACGTAGAGTTCCAATAGTGCTTACCAGCCATGATGCTGAAACTCTGAATATCTGTGACAAGGTTTTCGAACTCAAAAATGGCTTGTTGAAGGAGGTTCTAATAACGTGAGAAGCATACTTAGAGATTTTTCTGAAGAGTTTTTCAAAATCCTCAGCTTTCCAAAGGAAAAATGGTTCTCCTTTTGGTTGGAATACAGAAAAGATCATCCCAGAATATGGGAAGAGTATCTCATGAAAAACTGCATGAGTGAGAGAGACGTTGAGAAGACACTCGCGGGTATGGAACGAAGAGAACTCGATTACCTTCATCAAAGATGGCTTTCATTGGGATCTGAAGTAAAGAGTACGGTATTGAAAAACCTCAAAAATCTCTCTGGTTTTCTTGAACTGTCCAGAGAAGATTTTGTGGTTTTCCTCATGGTGGCTTTTGGCAAAACAGAGAGTATAGTTGTTCCCACATCTCGCGGGCATGTAGTTATGATAGATCTGCTTTCCTTGAGCAGAAAAGGCATGCTTGATTCCGTTGATGATTTTATCATCGAGAAAATGAAGGAGTTTAAAACATATAGGGAATACATGGTTTCTAAAGATACCGATGAAGAGGAAAAGGTAGAGAAGTTCAAAAAACTTTTTACTTTATTGCAATCAGCCCTGAACCCTCTTTCAGGGGAAGAAGCGCTGAGAGAGGTAGTAAAGCTTCTCGATCACTATGTTGAATACTATAATTGGACGGGCTTCTATCTCGTCAGCTCAAAGAAACAGCTGGAACTTGGCCCATTTATTGGAGAGCCAACTGAGCATGTGAAAATAAAATTCGGCCAGGGCATATGCGGTCAGGCTGCGGAGTCGAAGGAAATCTTTGTGGTTCCAGACGTCAGTAGAGAGAAAAATTACCTGAGTTGCAGTGATAAGACGAAATCCGAAATCGTGGTTCCCATTATTGATATGGGAAACATTATCGGTGAAATAGACATAGATAGCCATCACATAGACGCCTTTTCAGCAGTCGATGAAGAGTTCCTGGAAAAGATATGCGAGTTTCTGGTTAAAAGTGAAAAGTTGAAAAGGCAGTAGTTGTTTTTAACCATATAGTTTTGTTAATACTAACAGCATGGTAAAATTGTGGTGATTTCGGTGTTTATGAAGGAGTGATCACATGAGATCAGGGACTCCCGTGGTTCTATTTTACACAGAGTCTGAAGAGGAAAAGAGAATTGCTGAAAAGTTTTTCATAAATTACCAAACAAGGGATTGCACTGGTTTGGAAGAAGAAAAGCTTTATTCTGTTATAACTGGAAAAACCGGAAATTCCAAATCTCAAAAGCTGGATTTGAGAGGTTATTCTTTTATGATTTTCCATAACATTAAAAGCAAGGAAATACCCGAAATATTGAAACATTTTCGGAAAGTATCCAAGAGTAACTGGATATTTGCTACTACAACAGAAAATAATTTAAGTTGGACTCTGAAAGACCTTTTCCATGAACTTGTTGAAGAGCATGAAAACATGCATAAATACAATAACTCTTCCAGGAAAGGCAGAAAGGCGTGATCTGGTTATGAAAAAGCAGTATGTGACAATCGAGGAAATATCACGTATTGAGCTTCTTAATGTTATGAATGAAGCCTTCAGCGATTATGTCCTAAACTTCCACTGGAATCTTGAAAGCCTTGAAAGAGATCTGGTTGAAAATGCCATTTCCATGAAGGATTCAGCGGTCCTCAGGATTTCGGGGGAAGATATCGGCTTTTTTTTGGTGGGATTTAGAGAGAATACCTGCCGTATAGGTCTCATGGGAATGCTGAAGAAATTCAGAGGAAGTGGTTTCGGACTGGAAATTCTGGATAAAATTGTAGAAGGTTGTAAATGGAAAAACATCAGCAAAGTGATTCTTGAAATCCCAGAAATGGATCTTGTATCTCAGAAATTCTATGAAAGATATGGGTTCAGAATAAGCAGGAAATTGATTTCCTTTTACAAGACTTTGCCTGCCAATGAAGATTTGAGCCTATCTCTTGAACCGCTGCCCTTCAAAGAAGTACAGGATATGGCGATGCGCGTTTCGGGAGAATATCATCGAAAACACAACTGGTACAATGATCCAAAAGCACTATCTTATCTAACAAAATACAACAATTTTTCGGGGATCAAAAACGATGATGAATTATTGGGATATTGTATTTGGAGCCACAAAGATGAATTTGCATATGTACTGGATTTTGGTCCTGCAGCGGGAGTTGACTACAACGAGCTTGTTGAATATTTGGAACGTGCATTTGGTGGAAGTTATGATAAGCTTCTCTTACCGTGGATACCTGAGGATGATGTCATCTTCACTATGTTATCGAAGAAAGACTTTGAGAGGATAGCTGTTCAGAAGGAAATGGAACTTCGCTTAGCTCACTGAGAGGGTGATTCCTGTGGAAATCATTAGAACGGTGCATGAAATGAAAGCCACAGCATTGGAACTTCTTTGCAGGGGTGTTACCCATGGTTTGGTGCCAACAATGGGCTATCTTCATGAAGGGCATCTCTCTCTTGTGAAAAAGGCAAGAGAAGACAATGATATTGTCACAGTAAGCATATTTGTGAACCCGACCCAGTTTGGTCCCAATGAGGATTATGGCAATTATCCACGGAATGAAAAACGTGACCTTTCATTTCTCATGAAGCTTGGAGTCGATTATGTATTCATTCCAACGGTTGAAGAAATGTATGAAACTGGCCATTCCACTTTTGTAGAGGTTGAAAATTTGACCGAAGGACTTTGTGGTGCGAGAAGGCCCGGTCATTTTCGCGGTGTTGCTACTGTAGTAACCAAATTGTTCAATATAATCATGCCTACAAGGGCTTACTTTGGACAAAAAGATGCCCAACAGTTCCGGGTTATTAGAAGAATGGTGAGGGATCTCAACATTTCTGTGGAGCTTGTTGAGATGCCGATAGTTCGAGAATCTGATGGACTGGCGATGAGTTCGCGAAACGTTTACCTTTCTCCTCCCGAACGGATTCAGGCACCTTTCATACACAAAGCTTTACTAAAAGGGGTGGAGCTTGTAAGAAAGGGGATTACCGACACTCATACGATCAAAACTGAAATGATAAAAACACTGAGTAAAGGGGATTTGATCAATATAGACTATATTGAAATAGTCGACGAGCAAACACTGGCTCCAGTAGACGATTTGAAAGAAGCGAAAAGTGGTAAGGTAATCCTCGCAGTCGCGGCTTATCTTGGTAAAGCCAGGCTTATTGACAATGAGATTGTTAAAGTGCTTTAGTCTTTACCAAGCAACTCTTTTTCATACAAAAG
The DNA here is from genome assembly GCA_003643975.1 of Thermotogae bacterium. Taxonomy (GTDB): domain Bacteria; phylum Thermotogota; class Thermotogae; order Petrotogales; family Kosmotogaceae; genus Kosmotoga_B. Next base: position 15,784 of record QNAR01000011.1, read on the forward strand.
TAAATATTTGAGTAGCTCCACTCCCACATCTGGAAGTTCAAATATAGAAATTTTGAAAAACTCCTTACGGTCGATTGCTATCAGTTTTGCCCCGGCTTTTCCAATTAGTGCTGAGTCAGCCTTTGAACCAGTTAAAATGTGAAGTTCGCCAAAGGTGGCACCTTGTGGAATTGCTGTTAGTTTGAAGAACTTGCTTCCATGTTGCTTGATTACCCAAAGTTCGCCTTCAATCACGTAGTATATTCTATTGAGCGGAACTCCCTCTTCGACAAGAGGGGTGTCCTCTTCGAAAAAAGTAATTTTGTTCTCATTAGCATTGATGATTTTATTGTAAAAGGTTTTAGGATAGATTGGTACACCCTTTGTCAATATATATGCAGTTTCGTTTAGTTCAAAAACACTGAAAAGTTTTCTCACATAGTCCGAAACTACATCTTTTGAATTATCCAGTAAGCTTGTTAATAGCTCAGCAGCGGAATTATAATTTGAAAGGTTTAGTTCAGCAAGGGCCAGAAACAATTTTACGGGTCTTGAAAGAAGAGAATTTTGGTATTGATTCAGATAGCACCTGAAATTATGAGCTGCGTTGGTAAAATCCTTCTTTTGGAGGTATTTCACAGCTTTCCTGTATAGAGGCTTTTCGCCAAAAAGGAGTGGTGGATATTTGTTGAGCAGAGCCTGTCTTTTAGATATCAAAATTGCCGTTACTTCCTCCATTGATTGAAGCTTATCGCTTAATTCTTCGCCAAAATAAGGCAGCTCCTCAACGGCTTTTAACAGCGCTCTCTGCAGGAGTTTTGGATTTTTCTTGATGAATTCCAATATCTCTTCGATCGACCCGGCAATCAGCGATGTAGCTCCAACGGCATAAACATCACCTGTACACTTTCTAGATACTATACTCACAGGGTCTATTAGGTCACCAGCAATAAAAATGCGGTCAATACCATTGCGTTTCAAAATAGCGCCACCAGATTGAATAATATAAGCAGTAGAAGTTTCCTGCCCTAAGTGGACGATTTTTTCATCAGGGTCGAATTTGACTTCTTTCACAAAGACAGCTCCTTTTCTAGAATAAGTGACACCCCTAGGGGTGTCACTTATTACCAGAGATTGAGTTCATCAAGGTTTTTTTCGACAATCTCCGCTGTATCTCTTGCAATAACCAGCTCTTCATTTGTAGGCACTATGAGTACCTTCACTGTTGAATCGGGAGTCGAAATGAGTTTTTCGCAAGCCTTGCAGTCATTCGCTTCTTCATCGAGTTTTATCCCCAAATATCCGAGATATTTGTCTACCACATTTTTCCTAAGATAAGGGCTATTTTCTCCAACACCAGCGGTAAAGGAGATTGCATCTACGCCGTTCATTGCAGCAGCATAAGCACCAATGTATTTTGCAATTCTGTATTCGTATATATCATGAGCAAGCCTACAGATTTCATCACCAGTAATTGCTCCGTCTTCAATTTCCCTCATGTCACTATACTTTCCACGTGTTAAGCCAAGCATGCCGCTTTTCTTGTTGAGTATTTCTGTAATTTCCTTGGGCGATAAACCTTCTTGTTCCTGGAGAAAAGGAACAATTGCAGGGTCGATATCGCCTGATCTGGTACCCATTACTAAACCTTCCAAAGGGGTAAAGCCCATGGAAGTATCCACAGATTTTCCGTATTTCACTGCAGCAATGGAAGCACCATTTCCCACATGAACAGTGATGATCTTTAGTTCTTCAATGGGTCTTTCGAGTATGACAGCAGTCCTTGCGGCAACATAACGATGGCTTGTGCCATGGAAACCATAGCGTCTTATTTTGTACTTTTCGTAATAGTTGTAAGGAATAGCATAAAGATATGCTTTCGGATCCATTGATTGATGGAAGGCAGTATCAAAAACAGCCACTTGCGACGCATTTGGTAAAAGCTCCATCGTTGCTTTTATTCCTTGGATATTTGGCGGGTTGTGCAAAGGTGCCAAAAAAGCGTTAGCTTCTATTTCCTTGATGACTCTGTCATTGATTCTCACAGAAGATGCAAAGAGCTCGCCACCATGGACGACTCTATGACCTACAGCATCGATTTCAGATGTGTCTTTGATCACACCAAGTTTTTCGTCCGTAAGCGTTGAAATGATAAGGTTAAGTCCTTCTTTGTGGTTAACAACATCTTCATCTATTTCGTATTTTTCGGACCCCTTTTTGTGTTTCAACCTTGAACCCGATATACCTATCCTTTCAAGAAGGCCTTTCGCAAGAACGGTTTCATTATCCATTTCTAGCAGCTGATACTTAATCGATGAAGAGCCACAGTTGATTACCAATATTTTCACAAAGCACACCTCCAGGTCAGGCTTTATTTGAACAACCAAGTAACCTCATTCTTTCTCTTATCAGTTTCTTCACATATTCCTTTGGTACTTTGAAGTATTTTCGCGGGTCAAATTCTGTGGGATTTCCAGCGAGGAATTCTCTTAATCCAGCTATGAAAGCCATTCTCAAATCCGTATCAGTGTTCACTTTGTTTATACCATATTTCACCGTCTCTTTCAGTATTTCTGAAGGGACACCCCTGGCACCCTTAAAGCTTGCACCATATTCTTCAGCCAGTTTCACAATATCTTGTGGGACACTGGAAGCTCCATGTAGCACAAGTGGTATCCCGGTGCGTTCTTTTACCTTCTTAAGCCTGTCATAATCAAGCTTTGCTTCGCCCTTGAATTTGAAAGCGCCATGGCTTGTGCCAATAGCCGGTGCAAGGAAATCAACACCTGATTTTTCAACGAATTCCACGGCTTCATCAGGATCTACAAGAGCTGCCTCATGGGCGTCAACCACGACGTTATCTTCTATTCCTACAAGCCTGCCAAGCTCAGCTTCAACAGAAACATCGACACTGTGAGCAATCTCCACGATTTTCTTTGTCATACTGAGATTTTCTTCAAAGGCATACTCTGAAGCGTCAATCATCACCGAAGAATACCCCGCTTTTATAGCTGCTACAATGTATTCAAAATGTTTTCCATGGTCAAGATGGAGCGCAACAGGTATATCTATGCTATCAGCATATTCTCTTACCATATCAACAAAGAGTTTAGCTCCTCTCATGATATTCCCATTTCCCGCGTATTTGATTGCACCTTCTGATGTTTCAATGATCACGGGTGCTCTTTCTTCAAGGCCAGCCTCGATAATAGCTTGAAGAAATTCAAGATTATTGATGTTCAAAGCGGGAACTGCATAAAATTCCTGACTTGCCTTCTCAAGAATATCCTTTGTATTCACATATGGCATAAATACATCCCTCCTATGTAGTAATCAGTTTAAAATTGTATAGTGTTTCACAAATCCCGCTAATCAACGATTAGCCAATATGAAAATTTCACTTAATCCAGTGCGAGATATTTTTTGCGCTGTTCTAAGTGGATTTCATGGTATTCACGATAAGATTATAACACCGGAAATACGCTTTCACATATTATGATGGCGAAAACCGCCAAAGGCCTTGCGCTTCTGTGATAAGGCCTCTAAGCTGCAAATCTAACAGCTCTTCCATGAGTTGCCCGTATTCAAACCCCGTTAGAACGAGGAGTTCGTTGAAATCCTTTGGACTATCTCTTAAAAGATTCAGAACAACAGAATCAGAATTTTCTATCTTTGGCTTTTCTTCAATTACTGGAGTAACTCCAGTAAATTCTTCGAGGATATCAGCGAGTTCGGTTACCGGCTTAGCCCCGTTTTTTATCAACCAGTTTGTTCCTTCGGAGTTCCTTCGGGTTATGTCACCGGGGATGGCTAAAACCTCTCTGCCATTTTCAAGAGCAAGTCTTGCAGTGATTAAAGAGCCGCTTCTAATTGTTGCTTCAACTATAACAGCAACTCTGGAGAGCCCAGCGATAATTCTATTGCGCCTGGGGAAGTTTTGTTTCATAGGTGGCGTTCCAGGTAAGAACTCGCTTATGATGCAGCCTTTTTTGAGTATTTTATGGAATAATTCTCGGTTGCTTGAGGGATAAACAATGTCAATTCCGGTTCCGAGCACAGCAATAGTTTTACCGCCAGCATCAAGGCATCCTCTATGAGCACAAGCATCGATACCCGCAGCCAGGCCGCTGATGATTACAAATCCCTTCTCGCCAAGCTCTTTCGAGAATTGCTTAGCAATGCTTGTCCCATACGAGGTGGCTTTTCTTGAACCAACAACAGCTATCGTGCCGTCTTCAAAAAGTAGCTTTTCATTACCCTCAAAGAAAATAACTGTTGGAGGCGCATTGATATTTCTGAGATATTCGGGGTAATTATCCTGAATATAAACGAGCAGGTTCTTTTTATACTTTATGAGTACTTTCTCGACGGCTGAAACCGATGCTACCGCTTTCTTCTGCTTATATTCGGGAAGAAAGGGTATCCTGCTTTTCAACAATTCATTTAAGC
>QNAR01000012.1 GCA_003643975.1 Thermotogae bacterium
CTGATCGTTCTTAGAGAAGGTGTGCGTTATATAGCTTCATTTAGATACTATTGACAGCATTCAGCAAGGCGGTAAACAAAAGCGCCGCTACACCAATTGGTGTTAGCGGCGTCCCCCCTTTTCCCCTGTCACGGGCTTACACGTTGAATTATAACACAACACTTCCTGATTTCAAAACATCTGCGAAGAATCTTGACTTTCTTCTGTATTGACTTCACTAAGCCAAAGATATATAATAAATTATAGAATAACCTCTTATCAAGAGGAGGGCAATTTCAGCCCTCTATTTTTATTAATTTGAGGTGATATTATGGAACTCGTTGACTCGTTAAATCAACTTGCAAAAAAAGTAGCGGCTGAAACCGGTTACGAAATTTACGCGTTGAAACTAAAGCGCTATCGAGGAAAACGTCAGTTGGTTGTAACCATTGATCGGGAGAAGGGAAACATTTCTCTCGAAGACTGTAAAACGTTTTCAGAGAAATTTGGGCGTCTACTCGATAACGAGAACATCATTGAAGGTTCTTATGAGCTCATTGTGCAGTCTCCCGGTGTTGAACGTGAATTGAGAAATCCCGGCGATTATGCGCGCTTTGCTGGAAAGCTCGCAAAGCTAATTTTAATAAGCCCACTGGACAACCGAACAGTTATCGTAGGCACTATAGAGAGCGCTTCTGAAAGTACAGTCACAATCCGTGAAAGGGATACCGGGAAGTCCTATGGGGTAGCATATACAAATATAAAAAGGGCTAACTTAAAGCTTGAGTTCTGAGTGGGAGGTGGTTTCATTGAATCTAAATCTTCTTGAAGCTCTTGAACAACTTGAACAAGAAAAAAACATAAGAAAAGAAGAAGTTCTGGAAATACTGGAAAAGGCGCTTCAAAGTGCCTATAAAAAGAACTTCGGCGGGGAAAGCGATGTTCAGGTGATAATTGATCGGTTAACCGGTGATATTGGTGTTTATGAAAAGCTGTTTGTGACAGAAGAAGTGAGCGACCCACATCAGGAGATCGCTCTCCCTGATGCTTTGAAAGTCGATCCTACTGCTAAACCCGGTGAATTTATTTTGAGAAGACTGAACATCAAGAAATTCAAGAGAATTGCCGCTCAGACAGCCAGGCAGGTACTCATTCAAAAAATTCGGGAATTAGAGAAGGATAATCTTTACAGTATCTATGCGGATTTAAAAGGTTCTGTTACAACAGCCGAAGTACTCAGAATTGTGGAAGGTTGGGCAGACCTCAGAATCGGAAAAATCGATACAAGAATTCCCCTCAAAGAAACCATCCCCGGTGAAGAACTAAGGCCCAATACGTTTATCAAAGTGTTTGTTGTCGATGTGCTTAAAACTACGAAAGGACCAAAAATTCTCGTCACCAGAAGAGGGCCACTATTTATAGAGGAACTGTTGAAATTGCAGGTTCCTGAAGTCGAAAGCGGTAATGTTAAAGTCGTCTCAATCGCCCGCGAAGAAGGGATAAGAACAAAAGTGGCCGTTGATGCGGATGATATGAAGGTGGACCCGATAGGAGCTTGCATTGGTGAAAGTGGTGTGCGCATAGGTGAAATCCTGCGTGAAATTAGGCCAGAAAAGGTTGACATTCTCAGATGGAGTGCAGATCCCGCCAAATTCATTTCCAATGCCATCGCGCCTGCAAGTGCCATTGAAGTAAAAATATCCAGCGAGGAAAATAGAGAAGCCGTCGTATATGTTGCACCTACACAACTTTCCTTGGCCATTGGAAAAGGTGGTCAAAATGCCAGACTCGCTGCCAAGCTAACTGGCTGGAAAATCGATATAAAGCCTTTGATGTGATGGAGTGTTATTGTAACATATTACGCATTTGTTGTAAATCAAAAAGTGTACAATTTTTCTGTCATTCAGAGACGAGATCCAATAGGGAGGGTTTACAGTGAAACAGGATATTCTTAGAAATGAACTTAGAAGAAGGAAGCAACGGATGACAGCACAAAGGGAACTCATACTCAAGATTTTTTTGGATTCTGAGGACGAACACATGAGTGCTGAAGAAGTGTATAGAAAGGTGTTAAACAGACGCCTTAGAATAAGCAAAGCGACAGTTTATAGAACCGTTGATCTGCTTTCTGATGTGGGATTGTTAAGAAGAATCGTTTTCAGGGATGGCGTTATTAGATACGAACTGGTTAGCAAAGACGAGCATCACCATCATCATATTATTTGCACTGAATGTGGACGTGTCGAGGAATTTCCCTTAGATTTATTAGATGATCTTGAAAAGCTAATAGAGAAAAGTACCGGGTATAAAATCACCGATCATCAATTGAAATTTTACGGTCTTTGCTCTGAATGCGCAAAGAAAAAGAGCAATGAAGCTACTGATGAAGCAACAAAAAAGGCAACAAAATAATTATATGGAGGCTTCAGCTGTAACATTGGAGATAACTCCGATAACTTCAAAATAGCGATTTCAAAAAGTTTTGAAAGAAATTCCAGCCCCTTGCCAAGTGCAAACGCAAGGGGTTTTAATTTTACGAGATCCAAAAAGAGCAGTGCCAAGGTCCCAACTAAAGCAGGCATCAAATAAATCTCCACTACAATGAACGTTATGGGAATTGCCATAAGGGATATACTTCCAAAGAGATTGAGTGTAATAGGCAAAGTTGCACCTTGTGCCGCTCCACCAATGAGAAACGCCTGGACTACAAATGACCTCTTTTTCTGTGATGCCATAATATAGAGCAAGATACCCGATGTTGAAATGAAGCTCAATTGGAAGTCCGGTAAGATGAGATCGAAAGGTGCTATGACCAGCATGATGATGCCGCTTAACCCCAGAATATTCAAGGGAGATTGAGGATAATCAATAATGCGAAATACAACATATAGAAGGAGCATCAAAAAGGCTCTCGAAGCCGATATCGCGGGTCCGGTACACAAGACGTAAGCAGCCGTTAGCATCAAAGAAAATGAATCTTTTACAAAATAAGGTAACAAAAACAGGGACAAAATGTTGTTAATTACTAAGAAGAAAAGCCCAACATGCAAACCTGATACAGCGAATATATGTGAAATCCCAACTTTTTTCAGTGCAGTTTTCAGTTGACTGCTCAATTTCGCTTTACTGCCAAAAAAGGTTGAAAAGATAAGAGCGTTGCTCAACCCATATTTTTCCAGCTTGTTCTCTATGTCTTTCCTTAAGTTTCCAGTAAACCTATCTACGCCAATTGGTGGTGCAAACCCTCTCATATCCGAATCAAGCGATAGTTGAAAAGATGCGGCTTTTTCAAGTTTCCCAACCGCCCAGAATATCATTCCTGAATCAGGCACTTCGCTTTCCATGAAAGCCTTTTTAGATTTAACAATTATTCTGAAGGGCAGCTTTTTCCACTCACCATCAATGAAGGCACTACCCGACCCCAGAAAAAAATCATCTGCATAGACTTTTTCTACCTTTCCGGTAACTTCTACAATGGAACCGGGTTCCAGCATAAGATGATCGATCTTTACAAAGGAAAGCGAAAAGCCCAGAAAGAAAAACAACAAAACATTAGGCAATAAATGCCTTGCCAACCAGCAAAAAACCAAAAAGGGGCCCAGTAGCAGGACCCCTTTGAATATTTCGCCTTCAACAAACAACAGAGAAAATATAATACCAAAAGCCATAGAAACAAATAAAACAAAAAAAGGCGAATCACTGTGTTCAAGTGAAAATGAAGTAGAAAAAAGCACGGTGGAAAACCTCTTTATGCACCGTACTTTTCCAATCTCAAAGCATGAGCCATCATTAACGGAACGACATCAAGCGCCATGATATTTCCAAGAGTTCCCCTTGCACATTCATATTCGTTAAAGTGTTCACTCAATCCGGATCTGGAGAAGTTAGACCTGATCATAAAAGGTACAGGATGCCAGCTATGAGCCTTCATCTTTGCTGGTGTGGAATGATCACCAGTAACGACTATAACATCTGGATTCAATGCAAGGATTTCTGGAAGCAATGTATCAACTTCCTCGATAACTTTTACCTTTTTCTCAAAGTTTCCATCTTCGCCATAGGAATCTGTTTTTTTCACATGAACAAAGAAGAAGTCGTATTCATTCCATATATTCCCGAGAGTTTCAATCTCATCGGAAAGAGTTGTGCCAGTTTCCACTACGTTCATACCAACGAGCTTTGCCAAGCCCCTGTACATAGGATAAGTAGCTATCGCTGCGGCTTTCATTTTGTACACTTCATCAAAGGTAGGAAGAACTGGATGTTTGGAGAATCCCCTTAAAAGCGCAAAATTCATTTCTGGTTCTTCCTTAAGTACTTCTCTAACCCTCTTCAAAAAGCTGTTAACAACCTTCGCAGTACTTTCAGCCTCTGGCACGAGGGCTTCTGACCAAACGATCTCTTTTCCTTCTTTTTGCGGATCGGCGTCAGAAATCCTTTCATCAAGCCCCGGCGCGGTGAATTTCACAACAAATCTGTGTTCTTTGCCAGGATATACGGATATTTTCACACCATCGATTTCCTTTATCGCTTCGCCAAGTTTTTTAACAACCTCCGAACTCACCTCAGTTGCAGGCCGTCCAGCTCTTCTGTCAACAATAACATCACCCTTAAGAGTCGCGAAATTGGCTCTTGCAACAAGATCATCCTTTCCGACCTCAATATCTCCACCAAGAGCTTCCAATATTCCCCTACCGATTTGGTATTTAAGGGGATCATAACCGAATAAGCCCAGATGACCCGGCCCACTTCCGGGGGTAATACCCTGAAGTACCGGAATGGTTTGGCCCAGGTCCGCTTCTTTTGCAAGAGCGTCCAGATTTGGTGTTTTCGCTGCCATCAGCGGTGTTTTCCCATCAATCGGGAGGTCACCTATTCCATCCATGACGAGTAAAACTACTTTGCTTTCATTTTTTACCGCCAATTTTTTTATCAGTTCATGTCTGTCCACAATCATTCCTCCTTTCTATCATTTATATAATTCTACCACGCTGAAAGTCGTTCCATCATGCTAAAATTGGTTTAGATTACCCGGAGGTAGATTCAATGAATTCCTATAAAATCGTTCTGGTGGGTTACTATGGCTATCGAAATTTTGGTGATGATTTGTTACTGCTATCTACGCTCAAAATTCTAAATGAGACTGGTTTTGAGGGTGAAGCATTTATACCGTCTCCAAAAGGGCTTGATTCGGTCATTTCTGAAATGCCCGTTAGTTTCAAAATAAGCCAAATACCAAGGTATAACCCGATCAGCTTAGAAAGGGCAATCCAGCGTTCTGCGATAACCGTTTTCGGTGGCGGCAATTTATTTCAGGATGAAACGAGCACCCGCAGTTTTCTTTATTATTATTTCATCGCCAAAAAGACCTTATCTTATGGGAAAAAGTTGCTGCTTCTCTCCCAGGGATTTGGTCCCCTAAAAAAAGGATCGAATTTGAAAAAATTGTCTAAAATTCTGTCAAGCACAAACACCTTTGCTGTTTTAAGAGATAGTGTTTCTTTCCGTTTTGCCTGCAATCATTCCATTAATGCCTTTGGGGGCACTGATTATGGCCCATATTGTTTGCGCCTTTCTAAAAACGATGCAGCTGAAGATAAAGGTCTGGTTATCTTGATACCAAAACACTTGAACTATGCAACGGAAATACTAAATACACTGAAAGCCAAAGGATTCAGCAAGCTCTGTATTATTCCCTTTCAAAACCATAGAGAAGGGATGTTGTTGAAAAGGTTAAACCAAATCGCCTCGTCAATTGGGTTCCTTTTAACACCTCCTCCACGAAGCAACTACGAAATAGCAGATTTTTTTCAACGCTCAAGCTTGATCGTCAGTGAAAGGCTCCATGGCGCCATCTTAGCCATGTGGTTGGCGAAGCCCTTCATATGGAAGCAAAACAAGAAAATGATGGATTTCTTTTCTTCTTTTGAGCATACTCCGCCATACTTTTCCACAGAGGCTGAAAGCATTAATAGAGCCATAGACAGGAGCAAGTCTTTTGATTACAAGTCGCTATCAAGCGCTTATATACAGAAACTCGAAAAGACCATTCACCTATCCAAAGAAGTGCTCGAAAAAATCTTTGAAAAAAGGGGGTAGTTTTTATGTGGTCATTTCACATTCCCACGATGGTTCATTTCGGTTTAGAAGTGGTGAAAAAGCATGCTGATTTCACTGAGTGTGGTTCAAAGGCATTTATCGTTACAGGAAAGAGATCTGCAAGAGCATCAGGGGCTTTGTATGACGTAACAAAAACCCTTACAGGGCAGAATGTTACTTTCGTGATATTCAATGAGGTTGAAGAAAACCCTTCTTTCAGCACCGTAGAAAAAGGTGCAAGTTTGCTCAGAAACGAAAACTGTGACTTTGTCATCGGTATTGGCGGTGGAAGCCCTCTTGACGCTGCCAAGGCGATAGCAGTCCTTGGCACGGATCCCGAAATGACAGCTGATGACCTTTACTCTGGAGAGATTGAGTATTCTCTCCCCGTGATAGCTATTCCCACCACTTCGGGAACTGGTTCAGAAGTTACACAGTATTCAGTACTTACTGACAACAATGGAAATAAGCGGGGATTTTCCAGCTTTCATGCCTTCCCACTGTCCTCCTTTCTCGATCCAAGATATACCCTGACAATGCCCGAACAAGTCACAATTAGCACTGCTCTGGATGCCCTCTCACACTCTGTAGAAGGTGAATTAATCAACAATGGTGCAAATCCGATGGTAAAAGGGTTCTCACTGAAGGCAACGGGCCTCGTAAGAGAATATCTTCCCCGTGTTCTAGATAATCCCGAAAACCTTCTCTACCGGGAAAAATTACAATATGCGGCAATGCTTGCAGGTATGGTGATTGCCCATACGGGAACCACAGTAGTGCATGCTGTTGGCTATCCGTTGAGTTCAAGAAAAGGGATAAAACATGGCCTTGCAAATGCCGTATTCCTCATAGATATCTTCAGACGTATTTCATCAAGCGCAAAAGAGCAGGTAACGAAGGCAATTGAGCCCTTTGAAAATCTGGATGAATTGTCTGAATTTTTTAAGAAACTCGGCATCAACAACTTTTCAGTGAATATCGAAGAAGAAGAAATTCGTGAATGGGCTGAGAAAGCCGCCAAAGCACCACATAACCAAAGAACTCCCGGCAAGCTGGATAGAGATTTTTATGAAAGGCTTTACAAAAAAATAAAAGGAATGGATGAGTAGCATGTCTCTGCCCAGGGCGATATTGAAAGCCAGGATAAAAAGGAGAATCTTCAATGGCCACCCCTGGATCTATGACAACGAGATAGAAATCTCACCTGAATGTGAAAATGGATCTTTAGTTGATCTTTTCACCAATTCAGGCCAGTTTGTCGGTAGGGGATATTACAATGCGCATTCGACCATAAGAATAAGGCTTTTGACAAGGAAATACGAAAATATCGACGAAGGTTTTTTTGCCCGAAAAATTCAGAGGGCTTTCATGCTTAGAAACAGATATGCTGAAACAAGTGCATATCGCCTGATTTTCGGGGAGTCAGATGGTCTTCCTGGCCTGATAGTGGATAGATATTCGAACTACTTTGTCATTCAAATATCCACCCTTGGGATGTCCAAATTCAGGGAAGACATAGTCTCAACGCTTGTTAAATTATTCAACCCTAAAGGCATTTATGAAAAATCTGAGGGCACCTTTTTGAAACTGGAGGGTATCAATCCGATCAACGAATGGCTTTATGGTTCTGGACCAATGCTTATTCCTTTCAAAATGAACGAGATATCGTTCTTATCCGATCTCAAAGGACAAAAAACTGGTTTCTTTCTTGATCAGCGCTATAATGCAAAGCTTTTGTCAAAATTCGCCAGCGAAAAGAAGGTTCTTGATGTTTTTTCATACACCGGGAACTTTGCTTTACACTTGTTAAAGGCAGGTGCTGATCAAGCCACTTTGCTTGATCAATCTGAAAGAGCGTTAGAGGTAGCCAAGGAAATTGCGAAAATCAACGGTGTTTCCGACAAAATATACACCGTTCAAGGCAACGCCTTTGATTTTCTCAGAAGCCTGAATCTGGGTGACTATGATTTGATAGTTGTGGATCCCCCCGCTTTGGTAAAAAATTCAAAATCAACCGAAAAAGCCATTGCTGCCTACAAGGAACTGAACTTACGTGCGTTAAAAGCTTTGAAAGAAGGTATTTTAGCTACTTCATCCTGTACCCAGGCTATCAGGGAAGACTTGTGGCTTAACACAATTCACAGAGCTTTCAACGACTGCAAAAAAGTAGGGCTACAACTTTTTTCGGGTAGTCAACCTTTTGATCATCCTGTTTCTTTGGCTATTTTCGAAACTAACTACTTAAAATTCCGTGCATTTAGTGTGCGAAAAATTACAGATATTTGATTTTGGCGGGTAAAAATGATGTATAATTCACATATGATGAGTGTGTTAAACAATTGGAGGTAGGTAGCTATGGCCAAGGTTTACGTTGTCACTTCCGGGAAAGGTGGTGTAGGAAAGACCACTATCACCGCGAACATTGGTTGTGCATTGGCTTCGAAAGGTGAAAAAGTTTGCCTTATCGACGCAGATATAGGCCTGAAAAACCTTGATATTACATTGGGCCTTGAAAACCGCATCGTTCACACAATCCTTGATGTAGTAAACAAAAAGGTAGCAGCTTCTGAAGCCCTGGTAAGGCATAAGCAGTTAAAAGGGTTATTTTTACTGGCAGCATCACAAATTGCAACAAAAGAAATGCTATCGCCGGAAGATATGAAACGAATAGTCGGAGAGCTCTATGGCAAATTCGACTACATATTGATTGACTCACCAGCGGGTATTGAAAGAGGGTTCAGAAATGCTATTGCTTCAGCGGAAAAGGCCATTGTCGTTACAACTCCTGAGCTTCCCGCCATCACCGATGCAGATAGAGTCATAGGTCTCCTTGAAAATGCAGGTATGGTGGAAGAGAACATAAGGCTTATTATCAACAGATTCAAACCCCAAATGGTAAAACGTGGCGATATGCTCACCAAAGAGGATATACAGGAAAATCTCTCTATCGACTTGCTTGGTATTATTCCCGATAGCGAAGACGTAATTGTGGCAACAAACAAAGGCATCCCCGTGGTTCTCAACGGTAATCAAGGGCACGGTATCGCCAGAGTATTTGAAAACATCGCTTTGCGCATTAAGGGCGAGCTAATATCGGTGGAGAAAGATCTTCAAACCGAAGCCGGTAAAGGGATCATAGAATTCTTCAAAAAGCTCTTTAGTCGGAATTGAAAAGGAGTTGAGAGCATGTTCTTCGGTTTTTTCAGAAGAAAGAAAAAGGATCGCGGAAGTAGAAAAGAGGCTAAAGATAGATTGCAAGCCATAGTTGCGGGTCGCAGGCATTCTGTTCCCGTTCGCGAAGTTATTCCGGCCGAGGTTTTCAAAAATTCAGAACAAGACGTGGTAAAACAAATCAAGAGTTACGTTGCGGAAAGGTTCATGGTGAATGAAGAAAATGTCCGGGTTCAATTCGAAGAACACAATGGTTATGTAGTGATAATCACAAACGTGGTATTCCACTGAAGAACCCATTAGGGGGAAAACGGACATGTTTAAGAAAATACCAATAATCACTAAAAAACGCACAGAATTTGTTGACATAACCAACCACGTCAAAGCTGTGGTGAAGGAATCTGGACTGCAGGAAGGTGTAGCGGTAGTATACATCCCCCATACGACAGCTGCTGTTACGATAAATGAACATGCCGATCCCAGCGTTGTTCTGGACATGACAAGATTTTTGAACCGCCTTGTACCGGAAAAAGCCGGTTATGAACATATTGAAGGTAATTCCGATGCTCATATAAAGGCTTCTTTAATAGGGTCTTCAGTTCAAATCCCTTTTGTCAGTGGGGAGCTTACATTAGGAATCTGGCAGGGGATATTTTTCTGTGAATTTGATGGTCCAAGGAGGAGAAACTTCTTCGTTTCGGTATTACCCGGTTAGTACAGTGGGGGTGATCGATTTTGAAAAGAGATAAATGGCTTTACTCCCTTCTCGCTGTGGGGAGCTTCTTTTTTACGCCCAAGGGGCTCACCTGGGACATGGGATTGCCAAAATTTTACTATGCTTCCGTGCTTTTAGCTCTTATATTCATTTTTGAGGCTTTGAATATCCTGCGAAACAAAAAGAATTTAAGCATACATGTTTACTTCCTTTTTCCAATGGCTTTTGGCGTTTACGCTATTGTATCAACCTTTTTTATCGATATCCCCGAAGTGTTTTTTTCTTCTTTGGGTTTTGCTATTACCCTGTTGATCTTTATCTCTTTTTCTTTACTCATTTCAAAGAAAGATATCCCTTCAATACTATGGTTTTTGCAATGGGTTGTGTTTTCAGGCGCAGTGATTGCCATAGACGCACTGGTTTCTTTTTACACGGGGAAATCTTTTTTATGGGGGAATGTGTTCAATAATACAATGAGCCGTGGAAATATCTCATCATTAATAGGAAACGTCAACTTCACTACTGATCTCATGGGCATGCTCATTCCCTTTACCATATTTCTCGCAGTTGTGAAAAGAAAGCTCTGGAAACACGATAGGTTAAGAAAGATCACTTTTAGCATGTTTTTTACGCTTTTCCTGAGCGTTGTAATGGCCGGGCAAACTCGAGGTGTATATCTCGCTCTTTTAGGTGCTCTCATTTTGAGTATCATTGGTATAGCGCTGGCAAGATTGAAAGGCGTCCAGATCATGAAAGCTTCTCACCTCCCCACACTTATGTTCATCGTGGCGATCACTCTTTTATTGGTTATCGGTTATTCTACTGATTCACCACTCACACGGGGTGCCTTTCAAATCACAGAAAGAATTGGCAATATATCAGGTGACAAAACCTCGATCGATGTCAGAATGCTCCAATGGAAAGCCGCAATTGAACAGTGGAACAGCAAGAAACTAACGGGAACAGGCTTTGGCACTTATAAATTTTATTCTACGGAGAATATGGCCCGTGTAGTTTCCGTTGAGCCGAAATACATGTATGTAAACGGGCTTTTGAGCATAAGGACGCATGACGAATTCCTTCAAATGCTTGCTGAAACGGGTATTTTGGGTGTTTGCCTGATCGCGCTCTCATTATTGGGATTTGCCTGGTACTTTTTCAGAAACCTTTTTGCTCAGGGCGAACCGGAAAAACTGCTGCTTTTCCTGGCTTCAACTGCTGCCTTTGTGGTAATTTTGCTTCACAGTGTAGTATCTTTTCCCGGCCATTTGATGCCCAATGCTCTAATAGCAGTATTTGCAGTCGGCGTAGCCACTTCTGAGCAACTGAGAGGATTCAAACCGTGGAGTGTAGTAGTTCAAAAAAAATTCGTCAGAACTATTGCTGTATTACTCATGCTACTTGTACCTCTCGGTGGAACAGTGCTGATGTCGAGAAACTATTTCTCGGAAGCTTACTTTACGAAAGGTTATCTGGAAAAGCTGAAATTTGATGCTGCAAGTGCCGCCATTCCTGATCTCAGAAATACAATTGGTAAGATCAAAGTAGATCTTTCAAACCTTGAAAACACCCAGGAAAATTTCAGTAGTTTGGCAACAGATACCTACATCGACTCAAATCTACCCGTATATAAGAGTAGATATCCCCATGCGCCCGAAGCATTCCTTGTCAGCATATTACATGAAAATCGCATTGAGACTGTCAAAAACATTAAACAAAAACTCACGGGAAATCTGAAAAAGGTTGCCAACTCTTTGATGAACGCCCAAAATCAGGGAAATACCGCTTTTTACAATGCTCTTTACTATCTGGAAGGTGCTCTTACCTTTGAAGACCATTCAGGACTACCGAAAACATACCTCGCGCTTTTGATGTCCACTGGAGCATGGACAGAAGACCTGAACCTCAGGCTCTTTAACCTTCCAGATCCTATGAAACAGCTGAATGACTTTTTCAACGGAATCAATGGCTACAATGAAAAAATCGATGTGAGCAGCCCCAGACCTCTTATAAAACCACTTTTAACAAGGGAAAAAAGACACCTTCCCTTGAAAGAATTACCTGATCTGATAAAAGCTGCATCACAGGAAGCCTCTTTAACAACTATTTTGAAAGAACTCGATATGTCCCTGCTATTTGATTATCAGGCGAATTTTGATTCCCTGGACATGGCGATTGCCAGTTTTCAGATCGTTCCGGATCCCAAAGTTTTCCGTTTTGCCGTGAATCAGCTTTTTTACGCTTTCTCTAAATCAGAATCCGTTCTTGAGGAGCTGGACAAGCTGGAAAAATATCTCGATTCTTCTTCACAAGCATCTCTTGAGAATTTGAAAAATAGAATTGCAAATATTTCTAACGATTACAGATGGCAATTTGAATATCTTTACGACACAGCAATTGCTTTAAATCCTGGGGGATGGAATATCAACCCTGATTGGGAGAACATTTACAGCGATTATATTCAGCAGCTCCTGTTAACTTACGGGGATCAGGCTATTGACAAATGTATCGAGATAGCGAAGAAAGAAATTTCAGCCTGTGAGGTCATGAAAGAAACCCATTGGGGAATACCAGATGATAGTTTTAACACACTATATACTTTTGCAAACAGCCTTAATGCTTCCGAGCTTAAAACAAAAATAATGACGCTTTACGAACCCGCTTATATCTGGAATAAAATGCAGGCAGAGAGTTTCTATAACGAAAAAATAACAACCCTTGAGGAAGGCAGTGATGCCCACCAACGCTATCTTGACGTGTTAGAACGCATGAAAGCCTTTGTAGATGAATATGAAAGCAGAAAATAAGCGGGGTTTAGACCAACCCCGCTTGTTTTTTAAGAATTAAAGAATAATACCGCCGTTCTTTTTTGGTTCCTTTGGTTCGAGCTTTTTCACAAAATCAGGTGGGGCAACGTCTATAACTTTGCTCTCCTGTTCCTTCATAACTTCTTCCATCTTTTTTCTGTACTCATCCATCTTTGCCTTTATGTCCTCTACATCTCCGGTAAGCCATTTATAGATGCTGTCTGTAAGGCTGTCAATGGTTGACAGAGTTTCTTTGTTGTCCTCAATCAATCCGGCTTTTTTAGAGACTTCCAGCTCTTCTTTGACCGCTTTTTGAATCATTTCCCTGTCGAGTTCGCCCGAGTTTTTAACCAGACGCAAGATTATATTGTTGCGTAAACGCAGGTCATCAAGGGCTGCCTCAAGAGCTTCAACTTTTCCCATCAGGACCGAGAGAATCTGTTCCAAAGAAATTTGCACGGTTTCACTTCCCTTCTTTTATTAAGCGTAATTGCTTCTTCAAAGCTTTCATAGAATAAACAGTCATAACAACAGAGGCAAAAATCGGTATTCCCAGCCCGAGCAAGATACCGGTCGTTCCACTGAATAGTAAATCAAAAAGTAATATATTGACTTTTTGCATTCCTCGGACATACAAAAATGCCATCAAAACCATGATATTACCTACTGCCGCTACGAAGGTTAAGATTTCAAGAATTAACGTTGACCCTAATCCAAGCCTTCTTCTGTGAACCCCCGATTTATAGGCACCTGAAGACAGGTAAAATTTCACACCGAGCAAAGCGGATATGAAAAATGTCATAAAGGCTCCTGGAAAGGAAAGTAGCAGTAAAGGGTTCATATCCAGATACATTACGTTTATAAGAATGGAGACCACAAAAAGCGTGGTATAAATCATCGTAATCAAAATTGTTTTCGCGAGGATCGCTGTCTCCAGTTTCAAGGGAAGGTAAGCCGGTAAGGGCCAGGATAAAAATTCTGAAGACATTGAAATGACCATCATCTGTGACGCATAAAAAGAGGAAATCATAACCATAACAAGTGTAGAGCTATACATTTCTCTTGTGGTAAATATCATGATGATCGAAAAGATAAGCGGGTAGAAGAAGAAAAAGAATGATTGTTCAGTTCTCGCAAGAAGCAATATTTCTTTCTTGATTAGATTTACCCGTTTATTTTCATTGAAAGCTATAATACTCTTTTCGCTTTCGACTGGCTCAAAAAGGGCTTTACTCGCAAAGCGGTAAGCCATTCGAAAAAACCACATTCCGAAAAAAAGCAAAAGCAGCCATTCCAGCCCTCCACCCGTAGCGGCTTTAGCTACCCAGTATGATGGTAGATATCTTTTAGCCATTGACGAAGATATTTCAAGGATCTTGCCCGCTTCAAATGAACCATTGGATGCTACAACACTGAAAAGGAGTAAAAACACAACTGCGTTCACCAGAATCAGTACCCCACCAAGTCTTTTTGCAATGTTTCTTGAGATATGGTTAAAAAGAAGGCTGGAAACAAACAAAGCCAGAGTGAGCATCAAAAAATAGCCTGTAAAAGCTGCCAGTAACGTCAGAAAAGCATAAAATAGGCTTCTGGAAAGGCCAAAAGCAAAAGCTATTGGTATATATATGGCAAAACTCATAAAAGTCCCGGCAAAAGCGTCAAAAGCCTTATAAACAAAAATAGTCCCCTTTTTCACCGGTAGCTGCAACAGGAAGTTAAGCTCTTCATAATCACTCAGGGAATAGACAAGATAAGGTAAGAAGTTCAAAAAGCCAAGCACAAGCATTACCAGGGTTATAAAAGAAAAATATGACTCTGAAATGCTCAATCCATTTACAATTGAAAGGTTCAGGCTTTCTTCATATTGTTTCAATTCGCTAAAAGTTCTATATGCCCCCGGAAAGATCAAGCTGCCAAATACCAATAAAAGTATCAAAAATTGTAGTCCGGGAATGTAAAAGCGAGATCGGGTTTTTCTGGAAAAAGAAGTATTTTTCAATCTATATTTTAATAAAATCAGAAGTGTTTTCAAAGTATCACATCCATTATTCGCTTAAATGGTCGATAATGTCTTTGAATTCATTCCCCCCGGTGAGTTCCAGGAAGAGGTCTTCAAGGGTTTCGTATTTCTCTTTTGAAAGCTCTTTCAGCTCTTCAAGGTTACCCTCGGCTATGAGTTTCCCTTCATTGATGATGCCAATTCTATCGCACATTTTTTCGGCAATTTCAAGCACATGGGTGGTCATAAAAATCGCTGCACCGTTGTTTGCCATTTTCCTGAGCCAGAGTTTTAGAATCTTTGCGCTTCGTGCATCAAGGCCAACCGTAGGTTCATCAAGAAAGACCACCCTGGGCTGTCTCATTAAAACCGTTGCCAGCATCAATTTTTGTTTCATACCGTGAGAATAATCGCCTATGAACTTATCGAGATAATCAATCCCAAATGCTTTGCAAATATCTTCGAATCTTTTCACGGTTTCTTCTCTTGGGCTCTTATAGATTTCCATGATAAATTGCATGAATTCAATGCCTTTGAGGTTGTCATACATTCTTGGTTCATCAGGCACAACACCTATCGCTCTCTTAATAGCAATTTCGTCATTTTCCATGTTCATTCCCAACAACTTTATTTCACCCTCGGTAGGCTTCAATATTCCCGTAAGCATTTTTATAGTTGTTGTTTTTCCAGCACCATTTGGGCCTAAAAAACCATATATTTCACCAGATTTAACAAAAAGATCGAGCTTGTTAACGGCAACAAGTTCTCCAAATTTCTTGGTTAACTGCTTTGCATATATCATGTTTACACCACCATCATTCAACAAATTCAGAAGGTACGGCATCAAAAAAGGTTGCTATTTTAGGGTTGAAGCTCAGCTTAATTGTGCCAATGGGACCGTTTCTCTGCTTTCCGATAATAACTTCGGCTTCATGAGGAGTATCGGAAATTTCAGATTTATCCTTGTAATAGTCCTCTCGACAGAGGAACATAACCATGTCTGCATCCTGCTCAATGGCACCGGATTCACGCAAATCACTGAGCCTGGGCCGTTTGTTTTCCCTCTGTTCCACGGCTCGTGAAAGCTGTGATAACGCAATCACAGTCACATCGAGCTCACGTGCAAGTAACTTTAGAGAGCGTGAAATCTCGGAAATTTCCTGTTGCCTATTATCAGCCCGGCCTTTCAAGTGCATTAACTGAAGGTAATCAACAAAAATCACCTTTATACCGTGTTCTGCTTTTATGCGCCGTGCTTTCGCCCTGAGAGAGCGTGGGTCAAGTGATGCTTCATCATCAACGATGATTTTTGACCTATACAACACATCAGCCGCTGAGGTGAGCCTTTCCCAGTCCTTATCGTTCAAAAAACCGGTTCTTATTTTGCTCAAATCCACTCTGGCCTGAGAGCAAAGCAACCGCTGTGCAAGTTGTTCCTTGGTCATTTCAAGACAGAAAAATGCAATGGGCGTATCACTTCTTATCGCCATGTTCCTCGCAATGTTAAGAGCAAAAGCGGTTTTACCCATAGAAGGTCTGGCAGCTACAATAATTAAATCCGATGTATGGAAGCCAGTGGTAATTTTGTCAAGCTGTCTGAATCCCGTTGGAATACCTGTAACAAAACCACCGGTGTCAATAGTCCCCGCCCTGTCTTTGAGATTTTCGAGGTTTTCAAAGACCTTATGCATAACACTTCCAAGATCCTCATAGGTTCTGGTAGTTTGACTCTCCGTGATTTTGAATATCAGCCTTTCAGCCTTGTCAAGTACCTGGTCCGTATCATCAGTTCCATAGGCATCTTCTACGATTTTGCTACCCGCTGCTATGAGCGATCTGAGAAGGGATTTTTCCTTAACTGTTCTGGCATAATACTCCGCATTTGCAGAGGTAGGCACAGTGTCTGCAAGGCGTGCTATCTCGACTTCGCTACCGATTTCATCGAGTGTTCCCAGCGAGCGCATTCTGTCGGTAATTGAGACTATATCAACAGGGTATCCCTCATCGAAAAGCTTTTCAATAGCTGAAAAAATAAGCTTGTGCTTTCTTAAGTAAAAGTCGTTGCTATCGAGTATTTCCATGATATCTGTCAGCACATCAGGATCGATCAACACACTTCCTATCACAGCCTCTTCAGCTTCTACAC
The DNA here is from genome assembly GCA_003643975.1 of Thermotogae bacterium. Lineage (GTDB taxonomy): Bacteria > Thermotogota > Thermotogae > Petrotogales > Kosmotogaceae > Kosmotoga_B. The sequence goes on from QNAR01000012.1 coordinate 16,917, forward strand.
TGTGAGGCGGCACTTTAGCTTTCATAGGATCGCTTCCTTTCAACCCAATGTTTTATTTCTTTTAATATTTCTTCGTGTTTTTCCCTGGTAACAAATTGCCCTTTTGTCGGTCCACATCCACCCTGGATAGCGTATTTCTGTTTCAGATGAGTAAACAGTTCTCGAAGGTCAAAGCCCTTCGCCGCCAAGATAAATTTATTATCTTCGGAAATGCCCACAAACACATATGCTTTTCGCTCTATGAATTTTGGTATAGCATTTATTATTTCCGCGGTATCCTCGTAAACAATGACAGCTTCGTCCGATACTGGCAATTCTCTTGCAGTGTAGTCGGCGAGTCTTTCAACATATTTCTTTTGAATGGATTTCAGCGCTTTAACGCTTCGAAGCAGGGAATCTACCCTATCTGGAATTTCTTCAAAGCCACATGTGAGTTTTCTTATGAGGTTTCCAATAATCTCATGTTCCTCTTGAAAGAGTTTCAAAGCTCTATTTCCAGCTACAAAATAGAGCCGGGTGAGATTTCCTTTGATTTTTTCCACTTTTGTTATTTTAAGTAATCCAATCTCAAGGGTGTTTTTCACATGAAGCCCCCCGCAAGGATTTCTGTCAATTTTACCAATAGAAACTACCCGAATTTTTTCCTGAGAAAGAATTTTGTGACTGAGCTCCTTTCTCATTCTCAATTCAAGCTGCTTGAATTCTTCGGGACTGTACAGATTAACATTGATGGGATGTCCCACCTGGATTTCTTTATTCACAATATCCTCGATCAAATTTCTTTGAAATTCTGTAAAAAGCCCCAACGCTATATCTATGGTGGAAAAAGCCTCACTCATTTGAAACCCCACAGTATCAACATCGAGTTCCCTTTTGAGAACAGCGGTCAATAAGTGTTGTGCCGAATGCTGCTGGGCAATGTCAATACGCCTTTCATGATCAATATCAATATTAACGTATGTTCCTATGGAAATATCTTTTGCGGTTTTCAGTGTGATCCAAAGATCCTTCCCCATTTTTTTTACCCCGATTATCTTATTACCTTCAACCTCCCCGCGATCGCCGAGTTGCCCGCCTTCTCCATCAACATAGAGTTTTTCGGAATTTTCAAGCAGGATTTTTACATTGAGCAAACCATTTCCAGTATTCACAACATCCTGTATCTTTGCTCTCATTTTTACCTCCTTTAAGAGACCACTTGATATTTTATGCCATTCTGTGTAATAATTATACAGTAAGAGAATCTTTTCATTATAATAAACCTGTTGAGGTGATATCTTTGTCAGACAAGCCTATCCTCTCCGTGAAAGATATGTGCACATACTTTGACATGGCGGAAGGCACTGTGAAGGCAGTGCAAGACGTTTCTTTTGACTTATGGCAGGACGAAGTTTTGGGTATTGTCGGTGAAACTGGCTCTGGAAAGAGTGTTACGGTGAAAAGCGTCGCCGGACTCATCGATAAGCCTGGTTACATTGCAAAAGGCGAAATTTTGTTTTATACCGACGAATTTTCTTCCGAAGGCAAGCTCGAATACGTAGATCTCGCAAAATTGCCAAAAGAGCAGTATTCTCGAATTCGCGGGAAACATATTGGAATGATTTTCCAGGATCCAATGACATCACTCGATCCTATGTACACCATCGGCGATCAGATGGTAGAAACCATAGTTCACCATGAAGGTACTTCTGAAGAAGAAGCCAGGGAAAGGGCAGTTAAGCTGCTGGAGCAGGTTGGAATACCCAAGCCTGTTGAACGTTTAAACGACTATCCTTTTCAATTGTCAGGTGGCCAGAGACAGAGGGTGGTCATCGCCATTGCCTTATCCTGCAATCCTGAGATCTTGATAGCCGATGAGCCTTCCACAGCGCTCGATGTGACTGTTCAAGCTCAAATTTTGGAATTGATGAAAGATCTCCAAAAGCAATATAGAAGCGGTCTATTGTTCATCACACATGACCTCGCGGTTATTGCGGAGATCGCTACCAAAATACAGGTAATGTACGGAAGTTATCAAATGGAACTGGCTCCTTCTGAAACCATTTTTGACAATCCCATGCACCCCTATACAAATGCTCTCCTTGAATGCATTCCAAGGCTTGATGTAAAACAGGAAGTGCTTGC